>JBAZRU010000018.1:0-21863 GCA_041662805.1 Candidatus Hydrogenedentales bacterium
CGAACTGCCCCGAAGCCAATGCGTTTGTGACGAAGGAATACCGCAAAGGCTGGGAAATCGTGTAACGATTTCGCGCTACGCCGCGGCGTAGCGAAGGCCCGCAAGAGCATCAATCAATGGCGCCCCCAAACCCGAAAGGGTCTGGGGGCGCTTTCAATTGCCGAAGGTAGGGACGTTTCGCCGAAACGTCCGGGCTGCCAGCGCCGGCGAGTCAGCGTTCGCATCTGGCAGCGCCGTCTACGGTAGCGACTGCTTCGGCGAAGCAGTCGCACATTGGTCGCGGATGGCAGGTCTACTACAAGCTTTAAGCCAGATCGACATCTTCGGTGACCTGCGCCGCGCTCGGCAATCGCGGCTACCGACCGGCGAACGTGCGCTACGCCCCCGTCAGCGTCGAAGGCTGCTGCTCGAGAGGCAACCCTCCATCCACGCGCTCTACCGCCGATTTCAGATCGCGCTTGTGCGCTTGGACGATAGTCCGCGCGGTACTCGAAAGCAGTACCCCTTCGTCGACGAGCAACCCCACCAGCCTGTCGAAGGACCCGGTATTCGCGGGATCCTCCCGCGCTCTGACCTTGTCGATGAGCCGGTCAAGGCGGCCGCGCAGCGTCGGATACGAAACGCCATACTCGGACGCGATTTGCTTCAGGGAGCCGGAGGCAAGGAGGAAGCGCTTGACGAACAGGAGTTCGTCCTCAGTCAAATCCTCAATCCATTGTGGGATATTCTCAGGCATTGTAGATAGAATTCACATTTATTGAATATAAGTTTACTAAAACGGAACTGGTCTGTCAATATATATCAATAAAGTTAAAGAAGTGTGTGATGATATTAAATAGAGCTTCGCGGAGGCATTTGCGGATAGCGCACCGCTCTCACACGACTTCACGCACTTCCCGTCGTATGGGCCCATCCGGCTCTTTCCCCTCGCAATGGGCTCGTGCTACAATCGGCCCATGCTTACCGTAGTTCCTTTTATTGTGGGGGTGTTGCTCTCGGCGGACCCGGCCGGCACGATTGCCTTCGTGACCGGCACGGAACAAGAGGACCAGTGCGTCTGCCTCCTCACCTTGCCTGACAAGGCCATCCGGCGGCTGGGCCCCGGCACGCGCGACGGAGCGCCCGTGTGGTCGCCCGACGGTTCCTCGCTGGCCTTCGAGTCCGCGCGTCCCGAAGGGGGCCTGGGGATCTACGTCATTAATGCCGACGGTACGAACGGCCGCTTCCTTGCGCATAAGAAAGAATGGAACCGGGGGCCGTCCTGGTCATTGGACAGTCGTTTCCTCGCATACGCCTCCGGAGATGCGTTCAACCAGCGAATCATGGTCTCGGAACTGGCCACGGGCGTGGAAACGCAGTGGGGAGGCGATGCGATAGCCCTGATGCAGCCGGTTTGGTTCTCGGATGAAAAGCTCATCGCGGTCGGCGTCGTGGGCGTGCCGGGCAAGCAGACGACGGACTTGTACTGGGTTTCGAAGGATGCCGCAAAACACGCCAATGAAACGCAAGCGTCAAAGGGTGAATACGTCGAGTGGTCGCCCGCCGTGTATCCAAAGCAAGGGGCGGTGGCCTACGACTCCAACGACGGAGGCGACCGCGAGGTCTTTGTATCGATCACGAGACAAAGCCTCGTGGGCTTCGGAACCGTGGTGATCGACGTGAGCAACAACCGCGCCCCGGATTGGAATCCGGTCTGGTCGCCCGACGCGGATTGGGTCGCGTTTGAGTCTTTCCGGAATGGACGCCGGGGTGTCTATCGCGTGAATCCCTTGCGTGCGCTGGCATACGACGTGGCATCCGAACCCGAGTGGGACAACTGGGCCCCGACGTGGTCGCCCGACAGCCATTGGATTGCCTTCGTGTCGAACCGGACGGGAGTCCCACACCTTTACGCGACGCACATCGGCGAAGCCAGCGTCCTTCCACTCACCGATCACGCCACCAACGACTATGCCCCCGCCTGGCGTCCGGACCCTTCCAAGAAGGGGAAGTAGGACCCCCGGCCAGTCCTCGCCCAATCTTGTGCTAGAATACCGGTAGGGGGAACTAGTATGCGCACCAAGTTCACGAAGAAGGCAATCGCTGGAATGTTGTTAGTGATCGTGGCAACGGTCGTCGCAATCCAATGGATGCACCGCAGGATGCTGGAATTGCGCTGCGCCGAGAATTTGCGGCAGATAGGGGTTGCCTTGACGCAATACAGTCACGAGTCTCGCGGCGACTTCCCTCTGCTTGCTATGACCCCTGGACGTATCACATTCGAAGTAGCAGCACTCTATCCCAAGTTCTTGCCGGACACTTCTGTTTTCGTTTGCCCGGCTCACCCCAAGAGGCGGGCGTTGCTCCAAGCAGCTTCTGAGAAGCCTGAGTCAGCGATTGACGATGAGAGCTATTGGTACTTGGGTTATCTCATTATGCATGAACGCTCTGGATTGGCGTGGGTGAACGAGTACGAGCACTTTGTACCGAAGCTGACCGCCATTCCGGAAGCCAACGACGTATGGCCTGACTGCGTAGAGAATGCCAAAGCGCGCCAAGAAGACTGGAGCCGCGTAATTGAGAAGTATCGTTCTCGCAAAGGTAAATATCCTTTCGCGTATAACTCCTGTGCAAGTCCACAGATTCCTGAAAGGCGCTTCTACATGAGGTTGGTAGCGGGTATTCAGCGATTCATGGAATACGATGTCAATAATGTCAACGGCGCAAAGGAAATGGCAAAGGTAGTGCCTATCATGATCGAACGACCTCAACTTCACGGCAATGGAGGACACGTCCTCTTCATGGATGGTCATGTTGAGTTCCGGACCTATCCCGGAAAGTTCCCCATGACCGTCGACTTTATCGACGAACTCTGTTCGCTGGACAAACTCGAAAATAAACCGTGCAGATGCACTTTTGACGCAAACCGTCTGTATCGGTGAGTCCTGCTTGGTGTAGGCCCCCAGACTCCATTCACCCCGCCTCCAGGGGTTTCTGGTGCTCGGTCGCGTTCAGCGCGGCGAGTAGCGGGTCGCTGCGCATCAACGCCACCATGTCGCGCCACGTGAAAGTGTCTGCATTGTCGAAACGGTCGTAGATGGCGCGAATCAGGGCGAGGTCATTTTCCGTGTCGACGGTCCAACGATACTCCGAGTAATCGTCATCCCACGCGGCGAACATCACGTCGAAATCGTTGGCAGGATCGTACAGATACGGGGTCACGTGGATGCGCTCGTATCCGGGACGCGCCTCGCGCCACGTCTTCGCCAAAGCCTCCATCGATACGACTTCGACATCGAGTCCTCGCGGGTAACGGCCTTCGACGCCGTTGGAGACGTAGTCGGGTTGGTGGTCGAGGTAGAGGCGGACGGCGTCGTCGATCAACTGTGGATCGATCGCCGGGCAATCGGCGGTGATGCGAACCACGGCATCGGCGCGATGCGCCAACGCGGCCTGGTAATACCGGTCGAGTACGTCGTCCACCGAACCGCGAAAACACGCCACGCCCAACGGAGAACATGCCTTCGCCACGGCGTCGTCGTCGGCAGAGTCCGTCGTCGCGACGACGGTTTCATCCACTAGCGCCGCGCGCCGCGCGCGATTCACAACCCGCGCCAGCATCGACGCGCCGCCGATATCCAGCAGCACTTTGCCGGGAAGGCGCGTGGACCCCATGCGTGCTTGGATGATGGTGACGATACGTGGCTTAGGAAATGCGGATGTGCTCATGGCGCGATTCTATGCCGGGCCTCACTCAGGCGCAAGGCATGGGAGAGTGGACACTGTGGACTTCATGGACGCAATGGACAGAGCCCACGCAACTGAACGCGCACGCGAGTCCCTTTGGTCCCTTTCTTACGAAAACGGATCCTTATGCGCGATGGTCTCGTCTCGGCCGGGGCCAACACTGATGAGGCTGATCGGCACGCCGATCAACTCTTCGATGCGCTGGAAGTACCGCTTTGCGTTCTCGGGCAAGGAGTCCCACGTCCGGCACGCCGTGATGTCTTCGGTCCAGCCGGGCATTTCCTCGTAGATGGGTTTGACCTTCTCTAGCTTGTTGACCTGCGACGGGAAAACGGTCGTGCGCTGGCCGTCGATTTCGTAGGCCGTGCAAATCTTCAGCGGGGTCAGCGTGCTGAGCACATCCGGTTTCGTGATAACGACGTTCGTCGTGCCATTGAGCATGGCGGCGCGCTTGAGTTGGACACAGTCGAGCCAGCCGCACCGGCGCGGCCTGCCCGTGGTGGCCCCAAATTCCTGGCCGCGTGCGCGAAGGAGCTCGCCGGTTTCGTTCAGCAACTCGGTCGGGAACGGTCCTTCGCCGACGCGTGTGCTATATGCCTTCACGATACCGATAACGCCTTTGACGTCGCGCGGGCCGACGCCCGCTCCGGCGCACACGCCTCCAGCGAGGGTCGTCGAGCTGGTGACATACGGAAACGTGCCGTGGTCGATGTCGAGCATGGAGCCTTGCGCGCCTTCGAAGATGAGGCGCTTGCCCGCCCCGAGTGCCTCATGGACCAGCGTCACGGCATCGATCACGAACGGGCGTAACCGGTCGGCGTACACGGAGTACTGGGTATAGATCTGGTCCGCATCGAAGGGTTGCTCGTTGAATGTATTTTGCAGCAGGGCGTTCTTATACACGAGGGCCTCGCCCAGCTTCTTTCGGAAGACCTCCGGCTCGACGAAGTCCGCGAAACGGATGCCGAACCGGTCTGCCTTGTCGGCATAGGTTGGTCCAATGCCACGGCCCGTGGTGCCGATCTTCTGGGAGCCGCGAAACTTCTCCTGCGCGGCATCGAGCAACTTGTGATACGGCATGATGACGTGGGCGCCCGAGGAAATGAACAAGCGGCCTTCGTAGCTGCATCCGGAAACAATCAGATTGTCGAGTTCGCGGCAGACGACTTCCGGATCCAGGACCGTGCCGTTTCCGATGACGCACACTTTGCCCGGGTGCAGGATGCCGCTGGGAATCAGGTGGAGGACGGTCTTCTTGCCGTTGACGACGACCGTGTGTCCGGCGTTATTGCCGCCCTGGTGGCGGGCGGCCATGTCCGCGTTTTCGGTGAGGAAGTCGACGATCTTGCCTTTACCTTCGTCGCCCCATTGCATGCCGACGATGACGTAGCCAGCCATGTCGCTCCCTCCTCTTGGGCGGAGCAGTTGCGCGGTCGCACTGCGCCCGGCCCACCCCGCGTGTAGAATTTCGGACTTATTTGGTACCGGGCTTACCGAGATTGATGCCGGCTTGCTTGAGTTCGGCTTCTTGAAGCTGCTGGGCGCGCATGACATAAGCGCGCTGCAATCCCGCAACGGTCTCCGTCAAGACGCCCTCTTCTTCCGGCGTCAGATTGTTTTTGGTCTTGGCGCGGAGCACCAAAAGGATGTCGATGAGAAATTTCGCCTCGGGCAGATTGACCATGACCTTCTGAGAATCGGGAGGCATGATCAGACCCAATGCAAACGCTGCCGGGGTAGCAAGCGATTCAACGAGCGTCGCAAACGTGACCTCGTCCAACTCCTGCCCTTCGGCTTCGGCATCTTCCGTCTCGGCGGCGGCTTCCGCGGGTGCGGTCTGTTTCAGCGCTTCTTCCTTCTCGCGCTGAACCTGGGCCTTCCAGCCTTCATCGATAAAGATCTTGGGTTCGTTGTCGGCCATCGGTCGCATCTCCTCGGCGCAACGGGCACACGGGACGGCGCGCAGGCGCGCGCCGTCCCGATCCTCCCGTCAATATGCGCAGTCGGACCGCTGCTTACTTCTTGTTCTTATGCCGGTTGGCGCGACGCCGCTTCTTGCGCTTATGCTTCGCAATCTTCGCGCGTCGTACCTTTCTTCCACCTGCCATGCGCCACTCTCCCTAGGCTGGGGTCCGCCACCGGCCCCGTTAATGCGTCAACCAATGCCCGTCGGGCATCGAGTAGTCCCACAGTTCGTCTTCCGTAAAATAGATCCCGATCTCGCGCTTCGCCGTATCCGGCGAATCCGACGCGTGAACCAGGTTGTTCTGTACCGTCAAGCCAAAATCGCCGCGAATCGTGCCGAAATCGGCTTCCGCGCTGTTCGTGGCCCCGTTGAGCTTCCGAACGACCGCCACGGCGTTCTCGCCTTCCCACACCATCTGAATGGTCGGGCCCGACGTGATAAACGCGACCAAGCTATCGTAGAACTTCTTGCCTTGATGTTCGGCATAGTGCTTGTCCGCGAGCTGGCGCGAAACGATCTGCATCTTCATGCCGGCGAGTTTGAGGCCTTTGGCCTCATAGCGCCGGATGATCTCGCCGCAGAGGCGGCGACCGACTGCGTCGGGCTTGATCATCACGAAGGTTCGTTCAATTGCCATTCCATACCTGCTTCCAAGAACTCGTAAACACCAGTCTGCAACCCGCTCCGCACACAAGACATACCTGCCCGGATTCCGGCTATTCGCTTGGGTACCCAAATGAAGGGCGGGCTGCGAGAGACAGAGCAAACCGCGAGAGTGTAGCAAATATAGGAGAGAGACTGCAACCGCCGTTTGCGTTCGGGGATGGGATGGCCCTTGCCTCGCAAACGGCTGCGTCCTAGAATGAGACAATTCGTCACGAAACGAGAGGTAGCAGCTTATGGCGATGGGATTTTGGATGGGCAACGACATGAGCCCGCGCGGCGACGTTCAGAGAGCCCCGCAACGGGACGTTTCGCTCGATCTCAAGGAGTTGCGGCACGAAATCGCGCGGCTTCAGTTGATGAACCAGGCCCTTTGGGAGTTGCTTCGGGGGCGATTGCAGCTTACCGAAGCCGAACTGGAGAGCAAGGCCACGGAAATCGACCTGCGCGACGGCGTGAAAGACGATGCCATCACGATTACTCCGTTGAAATGCCCGACCTGCGGCCGCGTGTCGTCATCGCGGCATTGGAAATGCCTCTACTGCGGCCTGGAGTTCGAAAAGCCCGCGCTGGGTTAGAATGGCGGAGGGCGGACATTCCTGTCCGCCTCTTGATTTGGCTTCATTGGTATCCGGCAATCAACCTTCCGCATTTCCAAGCCGGTTTGAAGGCGCAGGAAGACCCAAGCAAGAAATTGGCGGGTTGGAAAACCCGCCCTCCGAAGGTGCGCGGAATGAAGAGGGGGCGCGCGCGGGTTGACTCTTCAGGTTCGGGCGTTACTGAGTTTCTGTAGTAAGGGCGAAATGCGCCCGGCAACCGTTTGAAGGAACGATCATGATCACGGAAAAACAAGTCCTCGATTCCATGCGGCACATCATCGACCCCGACCTGGGCCGGGACATCGTGTCGCTGGGATTTATCAAGAAACTTCGAATCGACGGCGGCAAGGTGTCGTTCATCGTCGAACTGACGACGCCCGCGTGCCCGGTGAAAGAGACCTTTCGGACGCGGTGCCACGAGGCGGTGAGCGCGATACCCGGCGTCGAATTCGTCGACGTGACCATGGGCGCCATGCAGCGCGGGGCGCGCAACGCCCCTTCGATGAACACCTTGGAGCAGGTGGACGCCATCATCGCGGTGTCGGCATGCAAGGGCGGCGTGGGCAAATCGACGGTCGCGGCGCAGCTTGCGCGGGCGATGCAGCGCGAAGGCTTGCGCGTCGGCCTGCTCGACGCCGACATCTACGGGCCGTCGATTCCGACGTTGTTCAACATCCAGCATCCCAACGTCGGCATCGTGGACAACATGATCCAACCCGTGGACACGCACGGCTTGAAGGTAATGTCGCTGGGTTTCCTCTTGGGTGAGGCGCCCGCCGTGTTACGCGGGCCTATTGTTTCGGGGTACACGCAACAAATCCTGCGGCAAACCAATTGGGGTAAGCTCGACTACTTGATCATCGACATGCCTCCGGGCACCGGCGATATCCAATTGACCATCGTGCAGCAGGCCTCCCTGGACGGCGCGATCATCGTCACGACGCCGCAGGCCTTGTCGCTGGTCGACGTGGCCAAAGGTATTCTGATGTTCGAAAAGGTCAACGTGCCCGTGATGGGCATCGTCGAAAACATGTGCTCGTACACATGCGACGGATGCAGCAAGGTCCACTATCCGTTTGGACGCAGCCAGAGCACTTTGCAGCAGCGGTTTGGCCTGCCGACCCTGGCGGAACTGCCGATACTCCCGGGGATTTCCGGCATGTCGGACCCGAATGCAGGCGCGGATTTGGAGGCGATCCGAACGCTGGCGGAAAACCTGCATCGCGCGGTCGGCAAGAGCCGCATCGGCGCGGAGCAACGCCCTGAAGTCACCGCACAAGACGGTGTTATCCGCATCGCCTGGAGCGACGGCAGCGAGACCGCCATCCCCAATTACGACGTGCGCTGCGCGTGTCCGTGCGCGGTCTGCGTGGACGAAACGACCGGACGTCCCCTGCTGGACCCGGCAAACGTCAGGCGGGATATCACGGTTGAGTCGATGCAACAGCTCGGCAACTACGCGGTGGCGTTTTCGTGGAGCGACGGCCACACGACGGGCATCTACTCATGGGACTTTCTGAAAGCGCTCGGCAATCGGAAGGATTACGCAGCGGCGGAGTGAGATATGACATAGGACGGATTGGTCGAATCAGACCAATCCGTCCTATGAGTTTCTTGGATTGAAGATTACCAACCAGATTGGCGTCTATTTGTAATGTGTTTTTGTGGCGTGTCTTTGTAGCGCCTGCCCTCTGTGGCAGGCGTCCTTAACTCTCCGCCTACGGCCTCTACTTCCTCACCGGCTCAACGCGATACCACCGCTCCTTCGCGCGGAAGATCACCGGTTTGTCGAAGGCGAGCACGTCTTTGAGCGCGGGTTCTTTCTCGACCAACTGCTTCGCCACATCGGACGCCCTATCGAGCATCACGACGGCCTCATCCTTATACCCGTCTTGACGCCAGACTCCGTCGCGAAGCTCGAACACCCGCTCGCCGAGAATGCGCTTGGTATCGGGCAAAGCCTTTTCATCGGTCGCCGATTTTGCGGAAAGCTTGACGCCAACGCCAATCTTGCCGCCGGCCTGAACGTCCTGTAAGCCGTCAACCGCCGCACCTTCATCTTTCACAGCGGCTTGAGGCGGCGCGGGCATGGGGGCGTCGGAAGGCGCGGCCGCCGCTTCCGTGGATGGTGCGCTCTCGGCCTTCCTGTTCTCAATGTGCGCGCTATACATCCAAGCGCTGTCTTCCTTCACGGCATCGCCGTTGATGTCCGTGTCCGCGGACACAAGGGGCGGCGTCTCCGCGACGGCAGCAGGGGGCGCCGGGGCTGGAGCGGCCATTACCGGTGCAGGCGCTCCTGCGTCTGCCACGCTCAGCTGTGAGGCTGGAGGCTCGGAAGCGGCAACTTCTGTGGGAGCCGTTGTCGGTCCCCCTGCAGGTAGGGGCCGCATCTTCTTGGCGTCTAGTTCTCTCGACTCGAAAGCCTTCGAAGCTTCCTCGGGATCACCGACGTATCCAAGCGATTCACCTTCCTTCCGAGAATCCACCCCTTTGCTTTCATCCTTCATTGCCGCATCACGTGCAGGGGCCGACCGGTTGGTCACCTTATCGGACTCTGGAATCAGCGATCCCTCCGGCAACTGTTTGCTCGTCTGCGTACTAGCGCGAATACGTTCAACCTCCGGCGAGGCGCCACCTAATCCACCTGCTGACCTTGCAGCTAGTTGAGGAGCGGCAGGTTTTGCCGCTGGCGCCGACTCCGCAAAATTGCCTCCGCGACGGCTGGACGCAGCCGATCCGCCCCTGTCGAACTGGAAATCATCGAACTGGCCGAGCTGTTCCTTTGCTTCCTCTGGGGCCTCGGCGGCAGGTATCTCCGGGGAAGCATCACTCGCGACCGCCTGTTCTTGCGCCATTAAGTCCGGGGCTGTGGCTGCCTCCGGCGCGTACTTGGTTGATGCCATATCGAATTGCGTCCGCGACGGCCGATACTGAATCACGACGACTCCGGCCACCAGCACCAGCACCGCGGCAGCGGCGGCGATGCCCAGCGCGCGACGGCGGGTAAGCACGGCCGCGGGGAAGCGCAAGACATTCGGGCGCAGCTTCGCGCGCACGCCCGCCTCGAACTCCTTCGGGGCATGCAACGGCGGCATGCGCCGGAACAACTCATCCACGCGCTTGAGGCTGTGCAACTCGCGCAGGAGTTCGGCGTCCTGAGCCAGGTCGGCCTCGATGGCGGCGCGCTCGTCGGGCGTCAGCTCGTCGTCGAGGATGGGCGAAAACTGCTCTCTGATTTCTTCGCGGTCCATAATGTGTAGCCGTTGAGACGCGCGCCAACCGCGCTGTCCGTTAGATCAACGATAACTCCTTAAGCCGGTCCCGCAATTTCACGCGGGCCATGTTGAGACGCGACTTCACTGTGTTCACGGGGCATCCCATCGATTCGGCAATCTCCTCGTAACTGAGGTCGTCGAAAGTGCGCAATACAAAGGCCATCCGGTAGTGTTCCGGCAATTCGTTCAACACCTGCTGCAATACCGCCTCCATTTCCGACGTCATGGCGTTGTCCCGCGGGTTGCCGCCGGAAGATCGGCCCGCCTCCGCCGCGCCCGGCGCCTGCTCCTGCAAGGCCTCCAGCGACGTGCCCATGTTGCGGCCCCGGCGCCCGGCATCCCGCAACCGGTTCCGGGCGAGGTTCGCGGCGATGCTGTACAACCACGTGTACACCTGGGCCGCGCCGCGGTATCCGTTGATGCTGCGATACGCATGCACGAACACTTCCTGGCTGATGTCCAACGCGTCTTCCCGATTCCCGACAAAGCGGTACACCACGGCATAGACGCGGTCCTTGTACCGGCGGACCAATTCGTCGAAGGCCGTACTGTCGCCCCGGCGACAGGCCTCGACCAGGCGCGTGTCGTCGTGGCTGCGCGCTTCTTTCAGCAGCACCACCGCTAGCGTTCGCTCCTGCGCCCCTCGTGGGACGCATCGTTGTCGGTTACATCCGATTAGACACCGGAGAGAGGTCCGATGTTCGCAGCATTCCCCAGAGGGCGAAGGCAGCTCTCTGGGGAGACGGTTTAGTGTAGCACGGGGAGGCGGCAGGAGGGGAGATGGGGTCTGGGGTTTAGGGTCTGGGGTCTGGGGTTTGGGTCTCAAGTATTGGCAGTGGTGGCCGAAGGACGCAGCCGGTCACATGCGACGAAATTCCGATGCGAGTGGACGGGCCTCACGGTAATCATTCCCCTGTAATCGCGGGCGCGTTGGCGATCTTCCGCGGCGCGCAGGGGGTCGCCGTGCTTTTCCCACAACTCTGCGCGGCGCCGGTGATGGTTAGCCAGCGAAAATGCGATCCCGCTGCGCCTGGGTTCAGAAAACACTTCCATGTCAACGAAGGGGGGCTCGGGGGCCGCAATCACGCCTTCTAATTCCCGAAGCGACGACTGAAGACCCTTGTCGGAATCGGCAATTGCCTCAAGGAAGTGCCCCAACTTCGCATGCAACTCAGAACGGAGCCCGTACGCCAGGTTGGTGCTCTTTCCGCCGAAGTCAATCGCGGCGGTCAAAGCAGCAATCGCCTTGGTGTCGTCTCCAGAATTCTCCAATGCAGATGCCTTAGAACATAAGACCAGGTCTGTGGGTTCCAGTTCCAGTGCCTTGTCGTAGTCTTCCAGGGCCTTGGTGATTACATCCAAGTCGCCGGTCAGTTTGTAGATTGCTTCCCTGCATCGCCCGCATTGCATATAAACCAGCCAGTAGGGCTCGTCCCCAAAGCCGGGTTCTTTCATTACGGCTTCGATGCGGATTTCGATGGCTCTGTTGTAGTCGTCGACAGCCCGCGTGCGCATCTCCTCGTCTCTGGTAGATTGCCAGATGGCCGCATAGCAATCACCGCGCTTTTCAAACAGCCAATCCTCGGAATACATAAATCCGCATGCGAGGAAATCTGCGAATTCTACATTCGAGACCAATTCCTTGACGTTATCGTTTATGCCGGCACAGGCGATGGCAGAAGAGTAGTCCCAAATGGCCTCTTCCCATCGTGTGCGCTCGGAGAACGTCTCCGCCCGGCAGGCGTAGAGGTAGGCAAGTGGCCAATCGAAGCTCTTGCCGTGCCTGGGAAACAACTCGAGGATGCGCGTGTAGTCTCTCCCGGCGTGAGCATGCATTTCCAGGCGGGAGAACTGGCTCGCGCGTTTGTCGTACAAATCGAGGTTGTTGGGTCTTAGCGCGATGCGCAGGGTTAGCCAGGAGATCTTGAGGCGCTCGCGAACCTGGCCGCGGTAGTCCAAGTCCGAGCAGTAGCGGCGAAGTTTACGAATGAATCGGTGGACTTTGCTCATCACTACAGCACCCCACGACGGAACGTTGTGCCACTTTTCTGGGACAAGTGTACCACGGAAAAGTACCGAGCGGAAAGGGGGGCAAAGGGCTGAAGCGACCTAAGGAACTAAGAGGACTAACCCCCTAGAGAATTCAGAGGGCCACTCCATTTTGCGGGGACATCAGCCACTCGCGTATACTTCGTCCGGTGCTGGGAGGTGCCGCATCCGCGAAAGATGGTATCACTCCTGAAACTTCTGTCGAACATGTAGGTGTTTTCCTTTGTGGATTCATGCGGATATTGTCCACGCCAACGCAAAGGAATACCGATCATGGCACGTCCCATCCCTTCCCTCGAAGACAGCAAACGCGTAGCTTCCTTGCTGCTTAAAGACCTGAACGCTGACGATCCGTCCGTGGCCGAGGTTGCGGCAGAACGCATGCGGCGCATTGCTCCGTTTCGCGAGATGACGGTCGCGCAGGTCTTGGAGTCCCGACCCGAGATACAACGTAAGCACGTGCTTGCCGTGGTTGCGCGCGAGCAGGGATACGCCGCGTGGAAGAACCTCAAAGACGCGGCGGACGTGTTGTGGTGTCCGCCGGGGGCCAGCGCGTTCTGGCACAACTGGTGCAAGACCTACGAGGAAGCGCGTGGCTATCTCGAATCGCAGGGCGGCTACCTGTTGACTGCCCACGGCAAGTGCTTCATCGCGGAGCGCGGCTACATCGAATCGCTGGGGTTGGACCCGGACGATCTCCGGTGGGAAGCCATTGGTTACGACATGAAGGAGCCGAAGGATCGCGATGCGTGCGACGCGCTGATCGCGGAACGGATGCGCGTTCAGGCGGGCGGCCGTCCTCAGAATCCCTAAAGGAACAGCATAGCAAGAAGAGGCAGCCGAGGGCGGCTGCCTCTAACACATGCTCTCTGTTGGAAGCGCTCAGGTATGGCTCATCGCGGCGCGAAGCATGTCCGCGCTTTCGTAGCGCTCGTGCTTCAAGGCCACATCGACCGGCCTCATGCCCGCGTTGTCTGCGCTGTCCGGATCGGCTTTGTGATCCAGCAACAGGCGTACGAGGCCCGTGTTCGGGCTTGCGGCGGCCACGTGGAGCGGCGTCATTCCATTGGCTTGGTGCGCGTTGACGTCGGCCCCGTACTCCAGAAGAAGGACTGCCATCTCGTAGTGGTCCGAGGCCACCGCCGCATGAAGGGGTGTGTTCCTCGGGGCCAGGCTGGAGGTCGACGAGGTGGCGTTTACGTGCGCGCCCTGCTCAATGAGCAACTCGGCGGCTTCGCGCCGGTCGAAATGCGCCGCGAGATGGAGCGGAGTCCAGCCGTCACTGGAGATCGTGTCGACAGCCTTGGGGTCCACGTTGAGGATTGCCTCAATGCGGTCGGCGCGCCCGAGGGTGGCAGCCTCGTGAATGCTTACTTCCGCGCCATGCTCGATGAGGAGTTCGACGAGGTCGAGTTCTCCCCGATAGGCCGCGACAAGCAGAGGCGTATCGCCTTCTTCGCTGCGGGCATGGACGATGCCGGGGTCGCGGCGGAGCATGTCGATAAGCCGCGGCTTGTCCCCGTTGATAATCGCCTGGAACGGTTCTTCGATCTTGGGCACTGCGTGTGCTCCCGTTCCCATCGTGTCACGATGTTTTGTACCGCCGCCATCCTGGCGGCATCTTCGCCAAAGCCGAACCTTCCAGCCGTAATAGTATCTTCGATGGCCTGTGTCTCCGCAAGTGGAAGAGCATAAGAAAACGCGACACCCCCAACGCGGGTTGGGGGTGCCCGATACGATTCGTTGGCTTTGAACGAAGAACCTACTTTGCCGGCGCTCCGGCCATATTCTCCACAATCGCCTGGATGAACAAGGGGTGATGCTTCCCGTATGCGTTGCCCGCGGTGTTTCGCGTCATGACGATGACGAGGTCGTTTTCGGGGTCAATGCGCAGTGTGGCGGCGGACGCAGCCCCGTGGCCGAACGTCTTCTTGCTCAACCCCGCATCCGGCATCCATACACCGCCCATCCCCCACTCAATCTCGGTATCGAAATGAACGTAAGGCTTTAAC
This sequence comes from Candidatus Hydrogenedentales bacterium, assembly GCA_041662805.1. Lineage (GTDB taxonomy): Bacteria > Hydrogenedentota > Hydrogenedentia > Hydrogenedentales > SLHB01 > JAIBAQ01. Next base: position 14,291 of record JBAZRU010000018.1, read on the forward strand.
TTGGTCGGCAATGCCTTCTCATACGTCTGTTCGCTGAAGAACCGCATGTTTCCATACGCGCCCTTGTTGAGCCAGAGTTGCCCGAACTTGGCGATGTCCATCGGCACGCTGAAGGTCCGCGCGCTGCCATCCACCGCGTCGGTGTTCGCGCACCCGAGCGGGCCCCAGAGGTGGTGCATGAAGTATTGAGGAAGCGCCTCGCCGCTGATGGTCTCGATGATCTTGCCGCCGAGGGCATAACCCACGCCGTTGTATCCGTGGCGCGTGCCCACCTCCAGGTTCGGATAGTACCCCGCGAGGACTTCTTCGAGGTCGTTCATATCGTCGCCCCAATGGTCCATGTACATGCGTGGCGGTTGCAGACTCAGTTGCAGTCCGTTCGTGTGCGTGTACAGGCTGCGCACCGTGAGCGGTGTCTTTACGTCGATTCCGCGAAACGCGGGCAGGAAGCGGTCGACGGGGTCCTCGAGATTCACCAGCCCCTGATCGACCAACGTCATCATCAGCGTGCCCGACAGGAACTTCGAGATCGAGGCCATCCAACTCTTCGTCGTGACGGTCATGGGTTGGCCGAAGCGCTCGCCGTAGGCTTTGTGCATGTAGACGACGCCGTGGCGCGCCAGACAAACCGCGAACGGCTCTTTGCTTTCCTCGGCCCACGCCTGCAACACGGCATCGATCTTCTGGACGGCATCAGGCTTCATGCCGGCTTCTTCGGGCGTACCGTCACGCAACACGCGCGCGGGCTCGCCTTCCTTCTGGTACGGACACACGACGGTGTACGGATAATACGGCGCGCCCGGATACAGCTTTTGCTTGAGCCCGACCCACCACTGGCGATCCATGGCGAGGTAATCCGCCGCGACGCCAAGCGGCGCGGGCGACGGCTGCGTCTCGTGAAGTCCCGTGATAAGCGTGGCCGTGAGTTGGTCGGTTTTGAGGTCATCGACGAGCATTGCGCGTTCGTATCGTCCGATTGCTTCGGACTGCGCGGACAAGGCCTCCGCGTCGAAGCCCATGCTCGGCGGGAATTCGAGACCGCCTTTGGGCTGCATGAAGAACCAGGAGAACGTGTCGTACGAGTCCGGCGCGCGGTACAAGGTCAGGAAACGCCGGATGACGCGGCCCTCTTGGGGATAGACATCGACGACCGCGCCGTAGCGGCCGGGTTCTTCCGCCATCATCACTGCGTTGTACGAAGCGTCGTAGAACGCCGTCTCGATTCGATAGGAGCCGATCAAGGCCTCGGCGACACGCGGATTCGCGAATTCCACCGGCGGGAAATACGAACCCTTGAAGATCGGCGGCTTGAATTGCAGGGGTAGAAACATGATGCGTTGCGCGCGCGCAATCTCCGCATCGGGCAGCGTGACGGATGCCGCCGCCTTGCCGTCGACACGCACCTCGAAAGGCCGGTTCGCGCCGCCCGGTTGCGTCATCGGGAAATAGACATCGGCGAGCGCGTAGTCGCCTTGGCGGTTCAGGGAAACCTCCGCGACCTGCTTCCGGCCCGACTTCACAACGGCCTGCTTCTCCGCAAGCGCGCCGATGCCCACGATGCTAAGGTGGGTCCGGGCACTGTCGTCGTATTCGCCGCGAATGCGTGTGCGCTCGGGGGCGCTGGCGCGCTTCGACAACCGGATGCGGTGCATCGCGTTGGAATTCTCGTGCGTGCGCGTCTGCGGATACCACACGGCTTGGAAGCGCCCCTTCGGTGCGTCCGCGTCGTTGATGAAGATCTGGAATGCGGTCTCCAGACCCTCAGCAGGGGTGATGTCCAGGTTCTTCCACGGCATGAGGATTTCCATGGTGTAGCCGTTGGCGGTCTTCGTGCGTGCCTTCTCGTAGGTCAGTTCTGGCTTCGGTTCCATCTTGCGGAAGTCCATCACCTTCACGCGCACTTCGGGGAACTCCGGCGTGATGCCGGGGCTGATGACGAGCTGGTACAGGTCTTTCGAGCCACGGCCCTTCGCTGCGAAGACTTCGACGGAATTGCGGTCGTAGAGAGCGGCCTCGTCCGCGTTTTCCAGAAGGACAGCGTCCTGCACGGTGGCTAGGACTAGCAGACCGCGCTCATCCCACGCCAACCGAAACTCCGGTTTGAGGTCGGCAAGCGGCTGAAACCGGCCATCCTTGTCGAGCATGAGTTCGACACGGTAGCCATTGTTCTTCCAATCCGCGGGATCGCCGTCGACGGTGATGCCCGCAAGCCTGGGAACGTCGAACAACGGCGTGGGTGCGTCCGCGGAAAAGGCCGGGGGGCATAAGGCAAGAAGCAACATCGCAAACAAGACAGGTGCAGTGCGCATCATAGATTCTCCCGTGCCGTGGCTGATCTTCGGCATTGCAAACGAAAAGACAAACCTCTCAACCTTGACCCCGTAACCGTGCCGTTTTCGTTTGGCGGGGCAGATGTATTGGCGTTGCCCGTGCCGCACGCACCACAGGGTACACTGTCGTTTGGGTAAATCGCGAAAAGACATACGGAACGCTTGGGTAGCCCCATGTCGTGTGCACGCTTGGCAATCGGTTACAATCGACGTACGCTGGATTGAAGCCGGCGCAGCAGTACGCAAACGCAGGACTTACCAAGATGGTTCAAGAAGTCACTACAAATCGCGCGGAGCACCCTGCATTGCGGGGGGCGCGTTTCATCGTCGTTGGTGTGTTCATCAATCTGGTTCTCGCCATTGTTAAGGGCGTCGCTGGCGTACTTGGCAATTCCTACGCTCTGATAGCCGACGCGATGGAATCGTCGCTCGACGTATTTCAGTCGATTGTTGTGTGGAGTGGACTGCGTATCGCGGCGCGCCCGCCCGACGACGATCACCCGTATGGACACGGCAAGGCCGAGCCGCTTGCCGCAGTGGCCGTTGCCATGGGGCTGCTGTTTGGGGCGCTGGTCATCGCGGTGCAGAGTATTCGCGAAATTGTCGCGGCGAGTACGGCCCCGGCTCCGTTCACCCTGCTGGTGCTCGTACTGGTTATCGCGTCGAAGGAGACCCTCTTTCGGGTGATGAGCGGGGTCGGCAAGGCGATCGAGAGCACTGCCGTCCGCTCCGATGCGTGGCATCACCGTAGCGACGCCATTACGTCCGCCGCTGCATTCATCGGCATCGGAATCGCGCTTGCCGGCGGCAAAGGCTACGAGAACGCGGACGACTGGGCCGCGCTGTTCGCGTGCATGATTATTGCGTTCAATGGATTCCGCTTGTTGAAACCCGCACTAAGCGAAGTGATGGATACCGCGCCGGATCCCGCCATTGAGGCGGAAGTCCGTTCGGTTTCACTATCGGTTTCGGGAGTACGGTCGCTGCACACCTGCTGGGTGCGCAAGATGGGCTTCGAGTATTTTGTCGATCTGCATGTGAAGGTCGATGGGACCATCACCGTCCACGACGGACATGACGTAGCCCATCGGGTAAAGGACGCAATCCGCACCGCGAACCCGCGTATTCGCGACGTGTTGATCCACATCGAGCCGGAGGGCTGATTCCCGGTGAGCGGACCGACGCCACCCGAAGTACTTTCCGAACCGATGGTGCGCATCGAAGGACTCACCGTGCGCTATGGCGCGCGCGTCGCCTTGGACAACTTCTCGCTTGTAATCGATGAAGGCGTGGTCGGCTTGCTGGGTCCGAACGGCGCCGGAAAGAGCACCCTCCTCAAGACCCTCCTCGGATTCTGCAAAGCCGCCTCGGGCACGGCATCGCTCTTTGGTTCGCCCGTAGGGCGCGACCCGCTTGGAATTCGCCGCAGAGTCGGCTACATGCCGGAACGCGATGTGTCGTCGCCGAAGTTGAGCGCGGTATCGTTTGTGGCGTACTGCGGTTGCCTCGCGGGCATGCCCTACAAAGACGCCCTGCAACGGGCGCACGAAGTCCTCAACTACGTAGGATTCGGCGAAGAACGCTATCGCCGGATGGAGACGTATTCGACCGGCATGCGGCAGCGCGCAAAACTCGCCCAGGCCCTGGTGCACGACCCGCGCTTGCTGTTTCTCGACGAGCCCACCAACGGCCTTGACCCCGTTGGCCGCATCGCCATGCTGGAATTGATCCGCGAAGTGGCGCGCACGCGGCGCATGGCGGTGCTCCTGTCGTCGCATCTGTTGCCGGATGTCGAGCACGTGTGCAAGCGCGTGGCCTTGTTGGACGCGGGCAAGCTGATTCGCGAGGGGGACATTGCGGAACTCACGCAGTTCAAATCGCGGTTGTGGCGCGTTCGCGTGAAGGAAAAGGGAGAAGATTTCGCGGCGGCGTTGCGCGTGCGTGGATTTGCCTCGGAACGCGAGGAAGACGGCGCGTTGCTCGTGCACCAACCCGATGACTCCGAGCAAGCGGACGTGTTTCGCGTCGCACGCGACGGAGGATTTCAGATTCGCCATTTCGAGCCCGTACGCCACCGCTTGGAAGAGGCGTTCCTTCTTGCCGTGTCGGGAGACAATTGACGTGCCGATCTACGAGCAAACGTATAAACCATGGAAACCGCGCGGCACGACACGCAGCCGCTGGTGGACCGTGGCCGCGCAGGAGCTTCGCGTGGCGCGGACATCGCCGTTGTTCCGCCGTCTGTTTCTGCTGTCGATGCTGCCGTTCATGCTGTACGTGTTTGTGCTGATCGTCGTGGACCTGATGACGGCGAATCCCAGCCAGTTGCTGCGGGCCGCAATTCAGGAAGTCCACATCGCCAATATCGACGCTTTGTTTTTCCGAACGTACATCTCGCTCACGCTACCCTTCGTCTTTCTGTTCTGTCTCTACATCGGCGGCGGCTCGATCTGCAACGACTATCGAAACAACTTGCTCGAAGTGTATTTCGCGAAGCCGCTCTCGCGCTTCGACTACTTCATCGGTAAACTCGCGGCGGTGTGCTGCGTGCCGTTGTTTCTGACGGCGGCTCTGTCGTGGTTTCTCATTGCGTTCCATGTGCTGCTGTCGCCGACGGCCGGATGGGCGTTTCTGAGCGCCAACTACTGGGTTCCGTTTGCGTGTGTGGGATACGCTTGCGCGGTGATAGTCCCGTATTCGCTGCTGATCATGGCGTGCTCCTCGATGACGAAATCCGCCACGGGCGCGTCCATTGTGGCCTGCGCGATTTTGTTCGTGAACGGCGCGATGGGCAACGCGCTGGCGGAAATCCTGCGGAGGCCCAACGTGCGCTGTATCAGCCTCACGCGCTGCATCATCTACCTCAGCGACCTGCTCTTTGGCGGGCGCTCCCGCATCACCTTGCACTGGGGCATTGTCGTCGCCGGAATGGCAGCGTTCTGCCTGCTGTGCGTGTGGATTGCCTACCGCCGCATTCGCGCGGTCGAGGTGGGATGATGCCCGCATCCATCGCCTTCACGGATGTCTCCGTATGGTTCGGCGAAGTTGTCGCCCTGAACAAGGTTTCGCTTGAAGTCGCGCCTGGTATCACGGGCCTCCTCGGACCGAACGGCGCCGGAAAGTCCACGTTCATGTCGCTATGCACCGCGCAACTCAAGCCTGGACAAGGCGACGTGCGCGTGCTTGGGCAGCCGGTGTGGTGCAACTATCCGCTCTTGCGGTGTCTTGGGTACTGCCCGGATCGCGAGAACTACTACGATGACATGACCGGATACGAATTCGTCTATTGGCTGACGCGCTGCGCGGGATTGTTCCCCAAGGCCGCCCGGCGCGCAACCGAATCGGCGCTGCAGCGCGTCGCGATGACAGAACGCATGCACGACCGCATCGCCACGTACAGCCGCGGGATGCGGCAGCGTGTGAAGTTGGCCCAGAGTTTCGCGCACGAGCCGGACGTGCTGTTTCTCGACGAACCAATGACGGGACTCGACCCCATGGGGCGGCTGGCGATCTTCGAACTCATTCGCGAACTTGGGAAAGGCGGCAAGACGGTCATCGTGTCGAGCCACATCCTCTACGAAATCGAAAACGTGACGTCCAACATCATTCTCATGAACCAGGGAACCGTGCTCGCCGTGGGCGACGTGCACGATGTCCGCGCGCTGATCGATGCCCATCCGCATAGCGTCTCCGTGCGGTGCAAAGCCCCGCGCGCCCTGGCCGCGAAGGTCATCGATTTGCCCGCGATCGTAACGGTCGAGTTCGACGACGACATTTCCGGGCTCGTCGTGCGCACGCGCGATCCCAATGCGTTCTACGCGCGCCTCACCGAACTGCTCGCGGACCCGGTGTACGGTATCGAAAGCATGCACGCGCCCGACGACAACTTGCAGTCCGTCTTTGAGTACCTCGTGCCATGAGCATGGAGAACCGCATTCAACCCGGCCATTTCCTGAACGTGCTCGCGGCGGTTGCCACGTTTTCCACGCGCCTGTTCCTGCGGCGGCGTCGCACGTGGCTGATGGCCGCGCTCATGATTGTGCCCGTAGCGCTGCCGTTCATGGCGGCGGCATTGGACACCTCCGCGACGCGCATGGGGCCGCGCCTGCTCGTGGCGCTCGTGGAGTATCTCTACCTGTTCACGCTGGCGCCGCTGACGGCGCTTTTCTTCGCGGGGACCCTGCTCAGCGAAGAAGTCGAGGGTCATACATTCCCGCTGTTGCTGTCGCGGCCCGCGCCACGCTCGGCCATCGTGCTGGGGAAATTCGCAGCCTATTTCGTCGTGTCGTTCGTACTGCTGGCCCCTGCGGTCGTGATCTTTGTGGCGGGCGGCGTGATTGCGCTGCACGTCTCCGATCCTAGCGCAGCCCTCGCCGTCTTGCCGCGCTACGTGGCGCTGGTTGCGTTGGCCCTGCTGACCTACGGCGCGCTGTGCCTCTTCGTGAGCACGATCGCAACGCGTCCTGTGATTGTCTCGGCCATCTTTCTGTTCGGCTGGGAAAAAGCAGTCGTTGCCATACCGGGTTACGCGGACTTTCTTACATTCGAGAAGTATCTTAGACGACTCACGCCGGATGTGCCGTTCAAACGGCTCGAATTGGGCAAGCTCGAATTGCCGGTCGAACTGTTGCGGACCGTGTATCCGGTGGGCGCATGGACGTCCCTGCTCGTGCTGTTTGGCGTGGCAGCGGTTCTGCTTGCGTTGGCGTGTGTGGCCGTGAGGAAACGGCAATACGCGGCACATGGCGACGGGACGTAAGAGGAGCTACCACGAAAGACACGAAGCAGACGAAAGAAGAAGAGAAGAGCAAGATAAGTTGGAACGAGGGCGCGTAAGGGGATGCAGGAAACGGTGGAGCCAAGAATCGTTGGGGATGTCGTGTATGGACACAAAGACGGTCTTGCGCTGACGTTCGATGTGCTCCGTCCAGAATGTGGCGCGAATGGCGCGGGGATTCTCTTCGTCGTGAGTTCGGGGTGGGTCTCGGAATGGAATCCGCCGGAGGTTATGCAAGCGTGGTTCAGGCGGCTGCTGGCGAAGGGATTTACAGTGTTTGCCGTACGGCACGGGAGTTCTCCAAGGTATTCCATCGTGGAAGCGCTTGCGGATGTGCGGCGTGCGACGCGGTTTATCCGGATGCACTCTGAAGACTACGGCGTTGATCCAAACCGCCTTGGGGCAACGAGCTACAGCGCGGGGGCGCACTTGGCGTTGATGACCGCGCTGACAGCGGATTCTGGCA
>JBAZRU010000019.1:0-21541 GCA_041662805.1 Candidatus Hydrogenedentales bacterium
TGCACGCGAACTTCCGCTTGTGCAAGCGCGTCTCGTAGTTCTTGCGCAGGCCGCTTCTTACTGGCGATTTCCGCGCGAAGACGTTCAAGGTCCCGAATGGCCTCGTCGCGCGGCAGAACGCGCGCCGACCCGAAGAACACGATCGTGTCGTGAATGCGATTACGACGAAAGCGGCTGCCCGGCTCGAGGAACTCGCACAGGATGCGCACAATCCTCGCATCTGGACTGTTCAGAAAGGCTAGATTCTTGTAGGCCTTCTCCGGCCATCTTCCGTTGTGGTTCTTCTCGCTTCGCACACTCAGTCCTCTCGTCCGTGTCTATTGGTCTCCCTTCTCGGTCACGGAGACCATGCGCGACTATACCATGACTAATCGATGAGAGTTGCGAACGCGATCATGGTGTCGCGACCAAAAAAAGCGCACACGCGGAGCCTCGCGATGAGGCCCTGCGTGTGCGCCGTAAGTGGTTTACGCCCATGCAATCAGGGTGGTCTCGTGCTTCTCCAGCAAGTCGGGGTGACTCGGAATGACGCGTACCGTGAATCCCAATTGCCCCGTCTTGTCGCAAGGGATTGCTCCCTCGAAGCGGAAGATGCTGCCATCAAGCTTCTGCTTGCATGTCATCTTCACGGCTTTTCCGCTCTCGATCCGGCCATAAGCCCCAACATCGCCGTAGTACGTCTCGACGACCACGTCCGCGTCCTTGAGCTTGTCGAGTTGGACATCCGCTTGCACGGAAAGCGACGATCCGAACGGAAGATTCTCGGTCGGGCCCGACTCCACACCCAAAATGGCAACCTTGCCCCAACACGCCCGCACCTTCTGTTTCCAGTTCGCAAGGGCCAGCGAGCGGCTGCGCTCTTTGTCGCGCAATTCATTGCGCCGTATCGTGGACGGAATATAGAACCGTTCCGTGTATTCTTGAACCATCCGGTGCGTGTTGAACACCGGGCAGATCGTGCGAATCGCGTTCTTCATGCGCTCGGTCCAACGGCGCGGCAACCCGTCTCGTCCGCGGTCGTAATACGCCGGAACCACCTCGCGCTCAAGAATCTCGTACAGCATGTCGCTCTCGGTGACATCCTGCTCATCGTGATTCGTGAACATCTCCCCGCGTCCAATGCTCCAGCCGTTTTCTGCCAGATTCATCGCCTCGCACCACCACCCGTCCGGGATGCTGATGTTGAGGACGCCGTTCGCGCCAGCCTTCATGCCGCTGGTCCCGCTCGCCTCCATGGGGCGGCGGGGCGTGTTCAACCAGCAGTCGACACCCTGCACCATATAGCGGGCAACGTTGATGTCGTAGTCCTCGAGAAAGACGATCTGATTGCGCGTGTCGTATCGCCGGATGAAATGGACGATATTGCGAATCAGTTCTTTGCCTTGGTTATCCTGCGGGTGCGACTTGCCCGCGATGATCATCTGCACGGGGCACTTCTCACTCTTCAGGATGCGTAGCAGACGCTCCGGATCCATGAGGAACAAGTTCGCTCGCTTATAGGTGGCGAATCGCCGCGCGAAACCAATCGTGAGCACTTCGGGATCGAGCGCCTCGGCTGCCGCCCGGATCTCCACACTCGGTGCGCCGCGGCTGGCAAGCTGGGCCGTCAGGCGGCGGCGCGCGAAATTCACCAAGCGCTCGCGGCGCCGCTCGTGCGTCCGCCACAGTTCCGCGTCGGGCACATCGTCGATTCGTTCCCACACCGCCGGGTCGGCCGGATTGGAAACCCAGGCCGGTCCCAAGTAACGGTCATACAACCCCGCCAGATCGCGAGACACCCAGAACCGCGTGTGGACTCCGTTCGTGATCGACGTAATGGGCACTTCATCCTCGGGGACATCGCGCCACGTGCGCGACCACATATGCCGCGCCGTCTCTCCGTGCAATTTGCTGACGCCGTTCGCCGCCGCGGAGGTGCGTAGCGCAAGCACGGTCATGCAAAACGGTTCGCGCACGTCGGTCGGGTCTTGCCGCCCGAGCGACAGCAACTGGTCAATCGTGATTCCCACTTCCTCGACGTACTTGCGGAAGTAGTGGGCAATGTTCTCAGGCGAAAACATATCGTTTCCGGCCGGAACGGGCGTGTGCGTGGTAAACACACTCGCCGCTTTCACGGCTTCCAGCGCATGCTCGAACGTCAGCTTCTCCTGCTGAATCAAATCCTTGATCCGCTGCAAACTCATAAAGGCCGCATGGCCCTCGTTCATGTGGTAAACCGTAGGATGAATGCCCAGGGCGTGGAGCATCTTCACGGCTCCAATACCCAAGACCAGTTCCTGCCGGATGCGCATGTCGAAGTCGCCCCCGTAGAGCCGCGCGGTGATCTCGCGGTCATCGGGGTCGTTCGCGTCGAAATCGGTGTCCAGAAGATAGAGCGGCACACGGCCCACCTGGCACTTCCAGGAGCGCACCTTCACCACCCGATCGGCTGCATCGACATCGACCAGCAGCGTCTTTCCGCTACTGTCCTTTACCGGCGCGACGGGCATCTTGAATACGTCGTTGCGCGGATAGCGCTCTTGCTGCCACCCGTCGGCGTTGAGGTATTGGCGATGGTAGCCTTCGCGATACAACAGGCCGACCGCCACAAGCGGCAACCCAAGGTCGCTGGCGCTCTTCAAATGGTCCCCGGCAAGCAACCCTAAGCCGCCCGAGTAGACCGACACCGACTCGTGAAGCCCAAACTCGGCGGACAGGTAAGCGACTCCGAATCCCTCCGGGGCGGACGGATTCTTCTCGTGCCACGTCTTGCCGTTGCCCATGTACTCTTCAAGGCGCGCGTACACACGGTCGAGTTGCGCCAGGAAGCCGTCGTCCTTGGCAAGTTCCTCGAAGCGATGCTGGCTGACTTGCCCGAGCACCGACACCGGGTTCTGATTCGTTTGCTCCCAGAGATTTCGGTCGATTCGGAAGAAGATATCGATGCCTTCCGGATCCAAGCACCACCACAAATTGTGAGCAAGCGCCCTTAAGCGCTCGAGCTTGGGCGGGAGCTTCGGCACCACGGTGAATGTGCAGACTTTCGCCATACGCCTGTCCTCGCGATTACCTCACATTCAGTCTATCCGGAACAGACCAGCGGCAGGCAACCCCACGAGTCGTTCGATTTTGTTCCCCAATCGCCTTTGTCCGACAGTTCCGGCTGCCGGATCAACGACATAGCATCGTATCAAATACCAAGGACGCCGCGCGACCCTGCTATTCGCGAATCCCTGTCCTACAAGAAGTAGCGCTTCATAAAGCGCCCTACTCGCTTCGACATTGCCACAATCGGGCCGCGCGCTTCCACGTGCCCATTCTTGGCGGCGGCCCGGTAATCGAATGCATGACGCACAATGCCGATTCCCGCGGAAAATGCGGGCGATTTCACCGCTTCCTGGCGAATATCCACCGAATTCGGGAATCCCACCCGGCACGGAACCTGAAAGACGGCCTCGGCCAGCGCCGTGTAGTTCTTGATGACGCTCGCTCCCCCAGTGAGCACAACCCCGCGCACCAAATTCTTCGCCAAGCCGCGGGCCTGAAGGTGCTGCCGCACCTTGACCAGCAATTCCTTGGCGCGCTCGTAGATCACGATATCCAACTCGTTACGGTCTACCACGGACGGTGCGCCCGGCACAGACGTCTTTAGCTTGATGTGCGTCGAACGCTCGTCGGGCCTCTCCAGAACGCTCCCGGTCGCGAATTCCTCGCGGATGAAGTCGTCGGAAATCCCGTACTCGAGCACCAGCGCATCGGCTTCCTCGAATGAAACCTGCATCCCCGCCGCCACGTCGCGCGTAATCTGATAGCCGCCCCACTCGAAACAATGCGAACCAAGCACCCGGAAGTCACGGTACACGGCCAGACCCGTCGTGCTCCGGCCCAGGTCCAATACGCCGACTCCCAACTCCATGTCTTCCGGAGTCAAGCAACCAAGCGATGACGCCAGCGGTACGAATATGAGGTCTTCGAGTTCGCGGCTCTGCGACTCGATGCACGCTACAATATTGTCTTCGATTACCGACGGAAGCCGTGCAAAATGAATCCGGACCTTGAGCACCTGCCCTCGAATCCCGATCGGGTCGATCACGCGCATGTCGTCGACAAACCACTCTTCGGCGCTCACCGACGACGAAATCTTCTTGCCCGCGGCCAGGATGTCTCTGGACGCAATATCGCGCGCCTCATCCATGTGGCGCGGCTCGACGACGTCACGGTCGACGCGTACGTTTCCCTCGCGGATGAAGGTCTCGATTTTGCGCCCATTGACCCCGCAAAACAGGCTCGGGACTCGGACGCGCGCCTCGCGCTCTGCATCCGCCAAGGCATGCTTAAGCGCCACTTGGGCCGCCGCGCGGTCTTGGATGACGCCCTGTGAAACGCATCCCTGCGCGGCAGCAATGCCGTGCCCTAACACGGAAATGGTTCCGTCGGGCGACTGGCGCGCAATCAACACTCGAATCTCGCGGGAACCGAAGTCCACCACACCGACGATTTCAGTTTTCTTCCGCACTACACGTCCCTAAGCTTAGTTAAGAATCCCATCCCAGTCGTCCCAAACGCGGAGGCTTGAACAGAACGCGGAAGAAACGGCCCGCGCATCTGCATCGGGCACGTCAATTCCCTCCCCCGCAACGTCGTCGCATGGTATCGCGCCGGGATGGTCCGTTTATCGGGCGACTGGCTTCCATGCCTCCGCCCACACGTCAAAACAGCAGTTCGTCCGCGCGCGCTTCGTCACCCGTCTCCGCGGTCCTCACCTGCTCGATCGTCTGCTCTATCTCCGCCACCGATGCGCGCTGCCGCGTCAACACCTCGCGCGATTTCTCCATCGCGGCCTCGATTTCGGTCAACCGGCGCTGATGCACCTTCACCTGCTGGCGCGCATCTTCAAGCTGAACGCGAGCCTGTTGCTCGCCGCCTTTCAACTCATCAAGCCGCGTCGCGGCGGATGCTTCCTGTGCGCGCGCTTCTTCCAGCGCGGTCTGTGTCGCCGCGTGCTGGCGCTCCGCCTCTTCAAGCTGCTGCTGAAGGTCTCGAATCTTCTCTTCCAGGTCGTCTATCCGGGATTGGATCCCGTCCAAGCTGCTCTGAACGCCTTCGGCGTGACGGCCACGCTCTCCAAGGCTCTCCGTGCCCTCTACGGCTTGGCGCTCGGCATCCGCGACGGATACCTCCGCCTGCTGGACTTGTTCGCGCGCCACCTCGATGTTCCGCGCACACTCCTGATGCCGAAGCTCAAGCGTTCGAACTCGCGTTTCGGTTTCCGCCACTTGCTTCTTGGCGATACTGACCGCCGCGCGCATCGCGTAAAATTTCGCATCCGCGATGGAACCGCCTGCGACGGCCTGACGCGCCGTATCCAACAACGATGCCGCGGAGTCATCCTCGCCCGGCTGCTCGGCCGGACGATACGCGGAGGCGGGCTCGACACTTTCCAGTTCGTGCAGATCGTTCACGGCCGCGTCCCCCCCTTCCGCTTCGATAGTGGGTATGTCGCTGGCGGTTTCCTGTATCTCGGCTATTTCGGAAATCGAAGTCTCGTGCAGCGCCTCGGCAGGCTCAGATGTGCTAGACCACGCTTCGATTAAGCCATTGCACTCGTTCTGCCACGTTGTGAGTGAGGCGTCATCGGTCCGGGACTGCGCCTCACCGTATACGCCCCCGAACGCGTAGGCCAACTCGAAGAACTTGTCGTCCCGCACGCTCCGCCGCTTGCTCATGGCCTCGCATAGGCTCGCCATCGTGCGGCACGCCAGCACTGAGCCGTGCCAGCCAAGCTGCCGGGCCCGATCCTGAAGCGTCGCCAAGCCATCGTCCATTGCAAGGAATACCGTGCTCAGACTGCCATCGGGCTCGTTCTCGATTCGGGCAAGTCCGTCGCACAAGGTGTCCAGCAATTCCACCACATCCACGGACAGTCTGCGCCCCTGTTCCTCAGGTTCCGGGTCTACGTCGTTCGGCGTTTCCTGGTCCGTGGCCGTCGCAAACGAGGCCAGATCCAGCAGCGGCTCTTCTCCCATTTCGGGCAACTCGGGGATATCGACCAAATCGGCCTCGGAATCCCCTGAGGGAATCTCTTCAAACAACGTGCCCCGATCATCCACCGTCTGCTCGGGTAACGGCGGCGGCGCAATGCGCGCTTCCGGCACGACCACCGGCTTCAACGGAGGTAGCTCGCCCAGCGGGGTGAGTCCGAATCCGCGGGCAGGCGCGGGTGGAGGTGGCGTGCTGACACCGCTAAACTCCTGCTCGGCTCCCCTGGGAACGCCGAACTTCTGTTCGGCACTCCAAATGCCACGAGCGGGCTCAGCATTCTGGGGCTGCTCCTGTGGCGGCGGAACGACCGTCAGCACGGGAGGCTGTGTCGCCTTGCGCGCTTCCGGACTGCGACGCGGCGGGGATTCTCCGTCTTCGTCTTCCACAAGTGAAAGACCGGCTGCCGTGGCGTCTTCAACCGCCATTTCGTACCGCTCACGCCATTTCACGATCGCGCCAGAGCGGGTCTTGCCCACAATCAAATCGCCAACCATGAGGCACAACGTCTCGTAGCTGTCGGCTAAGAACGGCACGCACTGGTTCGCGCGCCCGACATCTTCGTACGTCTGCAAGATGCGGCCCGTCTCGCCCAAGGCTTCCACGATGTCGGCCCAATCCTGCTCCAAGGCAATTTCCACGCCCTGGATGAGATGATTCATGCACTCGTCCGACCATTGCTCTTGGGGGGCCCCTTCTTTGGCCTTCAGGAATTGCCGCTGAAAGCGGCCGAGTGCGGTCAGGAGTCGTTGGGTGGGATCGCTCGTCACCGGTTTGTCGCCCCATGAGGTCGGTTCGCTGCCGATGTCCGTTGCCGGAAAACCTTCGGCATCGGCCGTCGAGGCCGATGCCGAAGGTAAATCTTCGCTGCCAGGGTCATTCGGCGTCGGTCGGGTTTCGGTATCCCGATCGCGTCGGCTCCACGGGAGCGGTCGTTTAGTGCGTCTGCCAAACATTGTGTGTGGTAACCCCTGCCATAGCAGCGATTGTAGCACAATGGATTTTTACACGCAATATCTTGTGGTGCCCGCGCCCCCTCGCGCCGACGGCCCCAATGCCTCGTGCAATCCAGGCAATCTCGCGTATTTCGCCCTATTCGCCCTGGATAACGCCCGCGCCGCGAAGGTAGGCGAGAACCTTCTGCGTCGATTCTTCGAGCGATTCCACGCCCGTGTCCACTACCAATTCCGCTTTTTCGGGTTCTTCGTACGGAGCAGAAATGCCGGTGAACTCCGGGATCTGGCCCGCACGCGCCTTCTTATACAGGCCCTTCACGTCGCGCGATTCGCACACGTCCAACGCGCACTTCACATACACCTCGACGAACTTGCCTTCGCCAGCGATGGTGCGCGCCTTGTCCCGGTCCGCACGATACGGCGAGATAAACGCCGTCATCGCGATGACGCCCGCTTGGACGAAAAGATTCGCGACTTCGCCAATGCGGCGGATATTCTCTTCGCGGTCCGCCGGCGAAAACCCAAGATCCTTATTGAGGCCATGGCGGATGTTGTCGCCATCCAGCACATAGGTGCGGCAACCCATCTCGAACAGGGCGTTTTCAACCGCATGCGCCAACGTGGACTTGCCCGATCCCGACAACCCGGTGAACCAAATCACCACCGCGCGGTGGCCGTTCAACCGCTCGCGATCTTCTTTTGTGATGTCCGCTTCGTGCCACGTGATATTCGTTGCTTTGACCTTGTCAGCCATGAGTCGCTCCGTAGTAATAGGTGTTTTCTGGGGGTGTTTTGCACAGGAAGACAAAAGTGTATCACGACCGAACCGCCATGCGCCAATCGACCGTGTTTGCCGGAATACAACCTTCCTCGCCGGTGGACCATCCAATTGGAGCATTCCCACGTTCCTGACGCGGGTGTCATTGGGCAGGATCATCCCTGCAAATTCGCGAAGAAGCGAGGATAACAAAGTTGATGCAGTCTACGCTCGACAGGATGAAGTTCGTTGTTTCGCGGCATTTAGCGGGGATGCGAATAGTCGCTTCCAGCTTTCTTGGGAATTCTTTGATGCTTCTTCTTGCGGGGACCTCCATCTATCTCGGTGCCAGCGTCAACCCTGCTTTTTACTGGGGATGTCTGGCAGTCATTCCGCTTCAGTGGGCACTTTCCGTCCATCGCCGCAAGAGGGCCGCGAAAGCCAGGCAACTGCAAATTCGCACGCAGTGGTTATCCCGGTGCGATCCGGAAGAAGACTTCGAATGGCTGGAAGTGGAGCATGAGCACCTCTGCGATGCCGCCGAAGTAGACTGCCGCGTGGACGGCCAAACCTGGAACGACCTCGAAATGGACCGTGTCTTCTCCAGGATCGACCGCACGTGGACCTCGCTTGGAGAAGTCTCCCTGTACGCATTTCTGAGGACCCCGGTGTCGCACCTCGAGCAAATCCGCGAACGCATCCGCCTTGTCGATGTCCTTCAAAGCGACGCGGAACTCCGGGAAGCGGTGCAGAAGAGACTGGCTCGACTTGGAAAGACCAGGCGATTTCGACTGAATGACCTCGAGGACAACCGCCTCTCCGCAAACACGTTTATACGCAACGCGTGCCGGGTTCTGGCTGGATTGTCAGCCTTGTCCTTGGCGCTCGTTGCCCTCTTCCCCGTGAAGGAGGCCTTGCTCGCCGTCATCGTCTTGTTCTCGCTGAACATGATTGTCGCCGCATGGTTTCGCTGGCTCGTCTATTGGCAGGCCAATGCTTTCCTCTATCTAACAGCTGCCATATCGTGCGGGAAGAGCCTTGGCGGGATAGAGCACGAGTCACTACGTCTCTATGTGGAAGAGCTAACCGAACTCAGCAACAAGACGCGTGCGATATGTCGAAAGTCGCGACTGTTCGAACAGGAGAGGAATGCATCCGCCGAACTTCCCGCGCTGATGCTAGGATATGCGCGCGCACTCTTCCTGCTCGACGTGTCGGACTATTTCAGGCTGGCGGAATTGGTCCAGACGCACAAGACCTCCATCCGAAGACTTCTGAAGATGATCGGCGACTTGGATGCTTTTCAGGCCATCGCATCCTATCGGAAACGGTTTCCTGTCTATTGCGAGCCGGTGCTTGTCGACGATGGCCTCGTTCTCGAGTGCGAAGACTGCCGGCATCCTTTGCTCGACGACGCAGTCCCCAATTCGATTTCCCTTCGCGCGACGAACGCTTTCGTGACGGGCTCCAACGCCTCAGGGAAGTCGACGTTTCTCCGTACCATCGCGCTCAATGCGCTGTTGGCGCAATCGATTGGCACCGTACCGGCCGCTTCGTATCGGGCGTGTTGTTTCAGGATTCTCACGTCCATCTCGATCTTCGATGACTTGTCGGAATCGAAGAGTCTGTACCGAGCCGAGGCCGAACGGATGCTCGAGATCATCCAGGCAACCGAAGGACCGCACCCCATCCTGTGTTCCATGGACGAGCCTTTCAAAGGCACCAACTCACCGGAACGCATCGGGGCAACAATCGCCACGCTCAATCATTTGGGCGGCAAGAACATCCTCTTGTTGGTTGCGTCGCATCACGTCCAGATCGCCTTGGAACTTGGCCCTCGCTATGACGTCTTTCATTTCCCCGTTTCTGTCGACGGCGAGAGGTCCGAATCCAACTACCTGCTTCACCGTGGACTCGACTACGAATTCAACGCCATAGAGACGCTCGCAGAGATCGGATTTCCTCCCGCGATAGTCAGCAGCGCGAAGGCCGAAACGGCGCGCGTGCTTGGAAGGGAGGCAGCGGAGAAGTAGTCCGAGGATGCATGAAGGCAACGTGGCGCAGTTCCCCACCATTGAGCTGCCCCATCCTCATAGCGCAGAATAGCGCCGGTCCTAATCCAGAGGGGGCGTTTTCATGCCATACCGCAATCTCGCAATCGTCGTGACCATCGTCTTCGCGCCGTGCCTGTGCGCGTATGCGGCCCTGCTGCCGCGCGTCGAACAGTCTTCGCAGGGTTCCGCCGTCTCCATCTACGATGGCGAGCAGCCTGCGTTTACGCCCATCGATTCCGGCGTGCGTGTTGTTCAACCTTCCGGCGCCGCCACAATCGCCTTCAAGGATTCCGCGGAGGCCGACGGCACATTGACGCTTACCAACGGCGCGGCCGATGGCCTGACGCTGACCGACGCCTATCGCATCGTATCGCCGGATCTCATCGAACGCACGACAACCGTCACGGCCTCTTCCGACCGGCGTTACTACATCGACTTCGGGTGGACGTGCGCGGTCGAAGGGACCTTCTATTCGTTCATGGGCCCGGAAGCGAAGACCGCCGCGTACACGCCCAGTTGCGCGGGGTCCGAGTTCGGAGTTGACGCAAAACAGACCTTCCCCTTCATGGGGTGCCTCGCGGGCGAACGCCTCTACGGGGTCATCGGCGAGACAGCGGGCCTGTGGGAAAACCGGCAGTTCATGAATTTCGATGTGGAGAAGCGCCAACTCTCCTTGTGCAACGGCGACGGATCCGCGAAACGCGTCGTCATGATCCCGCGCAACATCGACGCCACGTCCGTCTACCGCGCGACCTTCGACGGTTGGCAGCATATCGAGATCGGCGAGATGCAGACTTTCAAGACGTGGATCTTCGCTTCCCCCGCGAAGTCGCTCTACGACGTGCAACTGGCCGCGCACCTCGCGCTGGCCAACGCAAAAGGATTCAACCATTCGTCCCTCGAAGCCATCTTGCGCAACACGTCCTACATGCTCCTCCGCCGCAATCTGCTGCGGCCCGAGAGCGATTACATCTTTATTTCCGGCACCGGCTACGGGTGGAAGCAGTGGGTGTCCGACGGATTCTGGATGAGCCGCGGACTCGACGACCCCAAGTATGATGCGGAGGCGCAGGCCGCCGTCTTCTTCGAGCGCGTCAACTACGAGGACAACGCGCAGTACTATTTGATTTGGGCGGCGCTGGTGAAACGCACGGGCGGCAACCCCGACGAACGCA
Organism: Candidatus Hydrogenedentales bacterium; assembly: GCA_041662805.1. Classification (GTDB taxonomy): domain Bacteria; phylum Hydrogenedentota; class Hydrogenedentia; order Hydrogenedentales; family SLHB01; genus JAIBAQ01. The sequence continues at coordinate 10,961 of JBAZRU010000019.1, forward strand.
CCGTGGGCCGCGCCTACCGCTTCATCCGCGAATACGAGAAGGACGGCCTCTACATCCCGCCGCGGCTCCATCCCGACAAGTTGTGCTACAAGACGTATCACGATCAGTTGCCGTACGAAGACGGCGATGCCCCGTCGTCGAATCAAGGATTCCACTGCGGCGCGCTGATGGCCGCGAAGGAACTCGGGTTCGAGGTGAGCGACGCCGAGATCGACAAGGCCATCGAAGGCTATAAACGCATGTTCAGCGCCGAAGGCGGCTACATGGCCACGAGTCTGCAACAACAAGGTCACGTCGGCCAGGACGCCCTCTACGGCGAAGTGCTCACCTATTGCGTGTTCGGCAAGAAGCTACTGCCCGACGAGATGGTCCGCACGCACCTGGAAACGACGATGCGTATCCAATCACCCTACGGCATGCGCGTCATCTCAAACGCCGACGGCAGCCTGCTCGAAGGCCACGAAGGCGTGTACACCAACGGCGGCTCGTGGTTCCTCAACGACGGCGCTAACTACCTCGACGGCCTCATCCACGGCATGGACCCGCAATGGATCGACGACAAAATCATGTGGCGGTTGGAAAAGGAACTCGCGTTCATGCCCGCGTTCCACGAGTCCATCAGTACGGTCCATGGCAAGCCTCACGGCCATCACTTGTATTCGTGGAACTCGGGATTCTGGTGGCTTCGCAAGGAAGTGCGCGACCGCCTCGGCATGACCGGCCCCGATCCGCTTGATGCCCGGCTCGACGCCGCCCTCGGCGTCAAGTCCGTTAACGGTGCCCTCGTGCTCGACCCCGGCTCGGCAACGTTGCGGCCAAAGGACTAGCAGTCTTCGTACCGCCGGCTTCCAGCCGGCCTCTTCAGCGCGGGTCACGAATCAACTTGTAGGTCTCGATCGAACACGCAGGCACTTCCGCCGTGAAACCGCTGTCGGCAACTGCCACCTCGCGTTGGTCGTTCTCCAACAAATCCGTGGCATGCACGGCATCGACGGCCAGCGGTTCCGCGAGTGTCACGCGCACGGTAGCGCCCGCGCCCGCCGCGTCGTAACACCGCGCGATGAGGTCGTCGCTGTCCTCGGCCCTCTTCAGTACGCTCAGCACAACGCCCTCCGGCGCCACCGTCACAAACGCACACGCCGCGGGCAGATCGCCCTTGTGCGCCGTGTCGCGCACCGCAATTAGCGGATTGTTCAAGTCGAGTCCCTTGCGCACGATGCCCGCATCCTTCCAACTTCCCGCATGCGGGACCAGCGAATACTTCACTTCATGCACGCCGCCCTCGTCAGTGCTGTACACCGGCGCAGTCGGACTCCGCAGCACGCTCAGGCGAATCGTGTTCGGCGTAATATCGTGCCCGTAGCGGCTGTCGTTGAGCAGGCTGACGCCATAGCCGCTGTCCGAGACATCGACCCAGTTTTGGGCCACCTGTTCCTCGCCGATACTGGGCCGCCGTATCGTCCCGTAAGGAATCTCGTAGGTGCCTTCCGGACTCGTTACGCCCAGCGGAAAACTCACCTTCACCATCTTGTTTGTGCCGCGCCAATTGACGGCGAGTTCGAAATCGACTTTGCGCGTAGCGGCATAGAGCACGACGCGTTGCGTGAACCGCGCCAACTCGAACTGCTTCTTGATTTCGATTGTCGTGCGCACGGGGCCGCGTTCGACAAGCGCGATCTGCGGGGCGCTGTCCACGTCCCACGACTGGCCCGTCCACACGTTGTGTTCCGCCTTGCCATCCGCCGATTTCAGGAAGCCTTCCGAATCGCCGAAGTCTTCGAGAATCTGGACTAAGTTCCCTCTACCGCCCTCAGCCAATGCCTCGCGCTTCTGTTCCTTGTCGTACACGCTCTTCACGCATCCCGTAGCCGGATCGATGCGCACGCGGAAGAATTCGTTTTCGATCTCGTGCGCGTCGCACTTCAGCGACGAGCTTTGCGCGCGGGATTCCGGCCCCGGGACGATCCAAAAAACCTTGTACCCAAGCGACGGCACACCATGGGCAAGAAACACGCCCGTAACCGTGCGTCCACCCGCGCGCGGCGCATCGCGCACGATCTGCACGTGATACCGCTTGCCGTCGTTGTCCCTGGCGTCGAACGACGCCGGGGCCGTCTCGCATTCGAACTCGAATTCGACCGCGTCCGTCCGTTCCCACGCGAGCGGATTGAAGACTACCAGCGGAGTCCCCTTGCCCAGCGTGTCGATGCGCGCGCACAGCGCCTTCAAACACGCATCCAACTCGAACTGCGCCATCGTCGCGATGTCCTTGTACCGCCCAAGCGCATCGTCGACCGACGGCAGGATATCCGTGCCGGAGATCGTGTCGTGAAACTGATTCAGCATCACCTTCTTCCACGCGTCGTAGATTGCCGCCTGCGGATACGCGCGCCCGTCGAGCCACGACGCGATGGCCTCGAACTTCTCCAGCGTCATCAACGCCGACTCGCTGTGCCGGTTCCCCTTCTTGATCTCGCCGACGCTCGTGTACGCCCCGCGTATCGTCGGCACAAGCTCGCTGTTCACGACGGAGAAGTCGTGCGGCTCGCTCATCACCGCATCGACAAAGCGCGCAGGCGTGCTGAACTTCATCTCCGGCGGCATCGCACTCGGGTCTTTCGCCGTCGCGCGTTGCGCCATGAGATCGTGCATCCGCTCGATGTCCGCGCGAATCGCGCCGCCCCCGTGGTTGCCTTCGCCGATTAGCGTGATGCCGTCTTTCGCGCCGTACTTGCGCTTGATTTGCGACAGGCGCGCACCGATTTCTTCCTGCGGCGGCAGCGAATCTCCGCCAACGTCGATGGGCTTGTACGCGAATACCCGGCTGCCGTCCGGCGCTTCCCACCAGAACATGTCTTCGCCTTCGCCGCGCGGCCTGCTGAACATGTACGAATCCACGCCGCACTTCTTGAGGATCTGCGGCAAGGTCCACGGGTGCGTCCACGCGTCCTGCACCCACGCGGTCTTCACGTCAATGCCGAATTCGCGCAGGAAATAGCGCTTGCCGTACACGAACTGCCGCACCAGCGATTCCCCGCACGGCAGGCTGCCGTCGAACTCGCAATACGACGCGCTGCCGATCGCGAGACGCCCTTTTGCGTTGCTCGCATTGGGATTCGGCAACCGCTCGCCAATGGCATTCGAACGGTGCGCGTAATGACGCAGCTTGTAGAAGAGTTGCGGATACGCCTCCTCCAACGGCTCGATCACCGGCACCTGCAAATACGTGAACGTGTAGTCGGGATACTTCTCCATGTTCCCGAACACGGTTTCCAGCGTGTGCGTTGCCACGACGTGCAACGTTTCCGGGTCATAGCGCCACCACCACGCCAAGTCGATATGCGCCTGCGGGACCACATGCAAGGTCATGTCGCCGATCGATCCCGGCGCGGCTACTTTCGCAGCTTCGCCGCCCTTGGCTACAACGCCGCTCCCCAGAATGAAAGCAAGGAGCGTAACACCCACCCACCGGCTCCCCATGCGCCCTCCCCATTGCGTCAGGCCCATCTTTGTGGGGCAGCCGCCCTCGGCTGCCGTCCTTGTCGCCCTCGGTACTCTCGCAGCCCTCGCAGCTCCTGTAGTACTTCTTGTCCGTGTCAGTCCGTGCCGGTCCGTGTTCAACTTCAAATCCCAAATTTGAGATATCAAATTCTCCCCTACTCCTCCGGTCCGATCATCTTCGCTGGCACCACCGTCGCGTCAAACTCTTCCGCCGTCAACAGCCCCAGCCGCACGGCTTCCTCTTTCAGCGTGGTGCCGTTGGCATGCGCCGTCTTCGCGATCTTCGCCGCGTTGTCGTAGCCGATCTTGCGATTCAGCGCCGTGACGAGCATGAGAGAGTTGTTCAGCAGTTCTTCAATGCGCTTCATGTTCGGCTCGATGCCCACGGCGCAGTGTTCGTTGAACGATTCCGCCGCGTCGGCCAAAAGCCGGATCGATTGCAGTACGTTGTAGATGATCACCGGTTTGAAGACGTTCAGTTCGAAGTTACCCATCGAACCGCCTACGTTCACCGCCGTGTCGTTGCCAATCACCTGCGCGGCCACCATGGTCATCGCCTCGCACTGCGTCGGATTCACTTTGCCCGGCATGATCGAAGAACCCGGCTCGTTCTCGGGAATCGTGATTTCGCCGAGTCCGCTACGTGGCCCGCTCGCCATCCACCGGATGTCGTTGGCGATCTTCATGAAACTGCACGCCACGGTCTTCAACGCGCCGTGCGTCATCACCAGCGCGTCGTGCGCGGCCAGCGCCTCGAACTTGTTCGGAGCCGTCTTGAAAGGCAGGCCGGTCAGTTCCGCGATCTTCGCGGCCACCTTCACGTCGAAGCCCTTCTTCGTGTTCAATCCCGTGCCCACCGCCGTGCCGCCCAGCGCCAGTTCCGCGAGTTTCGGCAGCGTCGATTCGATGCGCTCAATCCCATTCGCAAGCTGCTGCGCATACCCGGAGAACTCCTGCCCGAGCGTGAGCGGCGTCGCGTCCATCAGGTGCGTCCGCCCAATCTTGATGATGTCCGTGAAGTCTTTCGACTTCTGCCGGAGCGTGTCGCGCAACTTGGCCAATGCGGGCAGCAATATCCGGTGAATCTGTTCCACCGCCGCGATGCTCATCGCGCCGGGGAAGGTGTCGTTCGACGACTGCGACATGTTCACGTGATCGTTCGGATGGACCGGCTTCTTGCTGCCGAGTTCGCCGCCGAGCAATTCGATGGCGCGGTTCGAGATGACCTCGTTGCTGTTCATGTTGGTCTGCGTGCCGCTGCCCGTTTGCCACACCGACAACGGGAAATGAGTGTCCAGCGTGCCGTCGATGACTTCATCCGCGGCCTTGCAGATCGCCTCGCACAGCGCCTTGTCCAGCAGCCCCATCTCGCAGTTCACGAGCGCGCACGCCTTCTTCAGAATCCCCAGCGCGCGAATGAGTTCACGCGGCATCTTCTCGATGCCAATCTTGAAATGCACCAACGACCGCGCCGTTTGGCAACCGTAATACCGGTCGCTCGGAACCTGCATCTCGCCCATCGTGTCACGCTCGATTCGATACTTCACGACGCATACCTCCGCAGCTTTGGGAATGTGTCCTATGCCAGTGCGCGTCCGCCCACCAACTGGAGAATCTACGGCCTAACGGGCGAGGGTGTCAAGAAGACCCTAGCCAATTCAGAGTCGCGCCGTTCTTTCTGTCTGCGCAGGTCCCTGTGCGTCCGCGTCCCCGTCAGTGCATTCCCATCCGCCGGGGCATCACGTGTACAATCGTAGCGTTCCGGGTCGAAGAGGGGAGCTTACTAGCCTACGGGGAGGACGCACTGTGAAGACACGAGGGGTGGCCGCTGCGATTGGCGTGCTTTTGGTTCTGGGAATGTCCGGCTGCGGAAAGCAGCAGGCAGCGCCCGAAGAGAAGGGCAAAGGACGTCTCTTCGGCGTCGTCTATCAAACCATGAACAACCCGTTTTTCGTCGACCTCAACGACGGGATGAAGCAGGTCATCGAAGCGCACGGCGACCAACTCATTACGCTCGATTCGCAGTTCAATAGCCTCAAGCAAAAGAACGACATCTCCGACCTCATGCTGAAAGGCGTGAGCGGCGTGTTCATCAATCCGGTAAATTGGGAGGGGATCAAGGGCAGCCTGCTCCAGGGCAAGGAAAAGGGCGTCCCGTGCGTCGTGATCGATGCCCCCGTAAAAGACGAGGACCTCGTCCTGTGCCAAGTCGCCTCCGATAACGTCGAAGCCGGACGCTTGGCCGCGCGCGCCTTGGCCCAGGTCAAACCCGACGCGAAAGTCGTCATCCTCCATCTGTCCGTGAACAAGGCCTGCATCGACCGCGTCGCCGGGTTCCAGGAAGAGGCCGCGAAATACCCGGACATGAAGATTCTCGATATCCAGGAAGGCAAAGGCTCTACCGAAGGTGCGCGCCCCGTCATGCGCGACCTGCTGGGCCGATTCCCCGAATTGACTGCCGTGTTCCCCATCAATGACCCCAGCGCCCTGGGTGCTATCTCGGCCCTGGAATCCGCGGGCAAATTGAACGACGTCACCGTCGTTACCGTAGACGGTTCCGCGGAAGGCGTCGGCGCAATCAAGGCCGGAAAGCTTCACTCGACTTCCGCGCAGTCTCCACGCGAAATCGGCCGGGTCGCCGCGGAAAAACTCTACGAGCACCTCGAGGGAAAACCGGTAGAGAAGGACATCAAGATCCCCGTCGAGCTCGTAACCAAAGAAAACGCGGACGCGTACTTGCAGAAGCGCGAATCCGCGGCCAGCGCGGTTCCCGCGGCGCCGGGCGCATAGAGACGAATCGACATGAGAACCACCAGGCATTTGGTTCCACTGGTCGGCGCAATCGTCGTGCTCTTGTTGCTCTTTCGCCTATGGGTGCCCAATCTGCTTTCGCCGGAAAACCTGATTGACCTCACCCAACAGATCTCCGTAAACGCGATCATCGCCTTTGGCATGACCCTCGTCATCCTCACCGGAGGAATCGACCTTTCCGTGGGGGCCGTCCTCGCCCTCGTCGGGACGGCTTCCGTATTCGTGCTTACGTCGAGCGGCGGCCAATCGCCCTGGTGGGCCATTCCCGCCATGCTCGCGGGAGTCGCGGTCGCAGCCTTATTCGGCGCGTTTAACGGCATATTTGCCGCGAAGACGAAGATCCCGCCGTTCATCATCACCCTCGCGACCATGCTAATCGCCCGCGGCGCGGCCCTGGGATTCAACGAAGGCCGCCCCATGCCCATCCCCGATCATCAGACGATCTTCCTCGGACTCGGAAATGGACGCATTGCGGGGGTGCTTCCTGTTCCTGTCCTTGTGATGCTCATCGCATTTGTCTTGACAGCCGTCTTGCTGCACTACACGAAAATCGGCCGCCATTTCTACGGCATCGGCGGAAGCTTCGAGGCCGCGCGCCTCTCCGGAATCCCCGTCGGACGCAACACCGTGCTCGTGTACATCGTGTGCGCCGCGCTGACGGGCATCGCAGGAATGATCAACACTTCGCAGCTCTACTCCGCCGAGCCCTCTTCCGGTGCCGGTTTCGAACTAAACGCCATCGCCGCCGTCGTGGTCGGCGGCACAAGCTTCTCCGGAGGCATCGGCACCATGCCCGGCACCCTTCTCGGGGCCATCATCATCGGCATCCTCGACAAAGGCCTCAATCAGGCAGGCGTTCACTTCTCCCTGCAATACGTCGTCAAAGGCCTCGTCATCCTTGGAGCTGTGTTTATCGACGTCCTGCGCAGAAAATGACCGGCCTGTCGGACGTGTCCGATTCGCTCAGCTTCTCTTGAACACGATCCGAAACCGACGCGTCGGAGGGTCGCGCTCTTCCACGTAATCTTCGAACGACTCTTCCACCAGCCCTTCCCTCGCGGATTGCCCAAGCTCCGCTCGCGTCAACGGCCATGGCAACGTCCCCTCGGGTTCGTCTTCGTCTCGCCCACGCGCGACGATTAGCAACCGCCCCCCGTGCGACACAAACGACGCTATCTTGCCTATCGCCACGCGCCGCAAGTCCGCGGGCAACGACTGCAGCGTGTACGCCTCAAACACAAAGTCGAACGCGCCAGCCCATTCCGTTGGCGGATTCAGCAAGTCCGCGTTCAAGTACGTCACCGCGGACCCCGCGAAACGCTTCCCGCACCACGCAATCGCCGACGGCGAAATATCGAACGCCGTCGTCGCGAAACCGCGCCGCGCCAACTCCTCCGCGTCGTCGCCCAATCCGCATCCGACTACGAGTGCCCGCTTGCCATTGCCCGTCACGCCGTGCGCATCCAACCACGCCACGAGGTTCGGATTCGGCGCAAGGTCCGCCCACGGAATTGTTGCAGCATCTCCGTCCGCCTGCGCATACAAATCCTCAAACCACGCCAACGGCTCGCCCGCCGCGAAGCGCTTCTGCGCAATTGCCCGCGCCCTCGTCCGAACGTCATCCTCGCTCATGCTCAAGCCCTCACGGTTTTGTCGAAGGCGGATACTGTACCCGGATCGCCGGCAGCAATTCCTGCCGCCATTCACCCGTGGCACCGCGCAGGCCGAATGCCTCTTTGCCGCAGTCCTGGTAGGCCCAAATCCACCAACCCGAAAATCCATACTCGGCGCACTTCTTGAAATGCCATTCCAACACGTCCGCACCCGACTTTCCTTGCGGCGCGAGAATACTATCCTTCGGCTCGCGGTCGAACCATTTGAAATCCGTCGAGACGAGACGGCCCGCGCTCTCCGGCCCCAGGATTTTCAGGATTGCCCGAAGATAATGAAATCCGTCCGGCGCGGGGTCGCAAAAGGGATACGTCGTCATTACCCAGTAGTCCGGCGGAAGCGCCAAATCGTCGACAAGCCACTTCTTCAGATTCGAGAATGCGCTAAGCCGCGCCAAGGGTGGTCGCGCACTCCAATACGGATTCGCCGAAAAGATCGGCAGCATGATCGGCGATGCCTTCGGGCGTTTGCCCGCCGCGCGAAACACGGGCCAAACCCGTTTCACGAATTGCTCGGTGCTTGTCGTGACCGCGGGCAGATCCTCGCGGTCCCACAGCACCGGTTCCGCCGCGCCAAACTCGTGGTTGCCCATCATGCTCCACATCGCGATGCTCTCGGGATGCGCGGTGTGCGCTTCGACGTACTCGATGACTTCGCTGTACCACGTCGCGGCTTCATCCCACGGCGTATCGTCGGCTTTCGGCCAATGCCCCGAATTCGAAAGGTGATGCTCCGAATCCACCGAATGCGGAATCCATAGGTTGCACGCCAAATCGATCTCCAGCGATATCCCCGCCGCGTGGCAGTCGTCGATAAACGCCGCCACGTTATCGAGATACGCAATGTTGGCCCACTCCGCCAGCGTCTGCCCAGCCTGCGGTCCTACCGCTGACTTCGCCAAAGTGTGGGGGATCATCACGAAGATGTCGATGAAATTGACGCGCGCCTCGCGTACCAATTCCTCCAACGCACGGCGTACGGTCTCCCGATGCTCCGGGTAGAACAACAACCACGGGAAATCAGGCATGTCGGCCCTAACCTGCGGATTGAAGTGCACGCCCCTGAACGGCGTTTGGTTGGAGTGCGGGGTTGCATGAGGTTCCGCGGCCGCATACACGAGGTCAAGACCTGCGAACGGCGTCAAGACAATCGCCAAGAATGCCGCGGCACCCCCTAACCTCACTGCTGCACCTATTTCGCCACCCTCGGAGAATGAGCGATTCTCGGCTTCGATGTGCTCTTTGTGGATGTAGTGCTCGTGGCGCCTTGCGCAGAAGGGTGCACGCGGATCGTGAGTTGCCTGCCTAGAGCGGTGGCGATCTCCGCCATCGAGTCGATGGTGAAATTCGCGGACTCATTGAGCACTCGCGTTACATATTGCCGCGATTTTCCAAGGCGCTCGGCCAGAGCCGACTTGGTGATGTTCATTTCGTGCATAGCCGCGCATACATCGTCTACAAATGCGGCTTTGAGATATCCCGCCTGGAACTCGGGATCGCGATCATAGTCGACATGATCGCGATGGACGGCCTTAGGCGCGTCCTTCGCAAGCGGCACGCTGTGGAGAATTACTTTCGTATTGGGTCTCGACTTCCCATTACTTGTCTTGGCGTTCATATCAATCGCTCCAATCCTCTGAGCCCTTCCACGTATGCGGAACGAAGCCGGTTGGCGCGGGCAAAGGCCAGGTTTTGCTCTTCGGCGCTGGGTTTGGTCTTCCAGTATCCACTCGCGCAGACCACGATTTCTTGCGTACCGGATGTGTAAAAGAAGAAGAGACGGGCATGTCCACCTCGCATTTCGTAAATCTCTGGATACTTGCGTACTTTCTTGACGCGATTCTCATTGAATACTCTATGGCGCTCCGCGACAAGCCGTATGGTCTGAAGAAGCCTATCGTAGTCCTCGCGGTGCCTGGACTTCAGGTCGTTCAGTTCTTTCAGCGCTGGCGACTTGCCGTCAAGCACCAATACCCTGATTCTGTGTGCGTTTTCCCACCTCTCGTCAACATCCTCAAGATAATGCAATTCGATTCGCATGTCAACCTATACGTTTACGTCTGTGCGTTTGCGGCCGTTCGTTCCCAGCTTCCGAATGCCATGTAAAGAGCGCGACGGCGACTCCATTGCTTCATACGCTAATCCCGCTTTGATCGTAGCCCCAACACTATACTACGTCGGGCAACGCAATTTCAGGGTCCGCGGAATTGCGCCATGGCGCACATGCCCTAGCCCTTGCATTTCAGCTACCATATCGAAACACACCGAGGAGAAATGCCATGGCAGTCGAGATGGATGTCGTATACGAGGGTAACCTGCAATGCACGGCCACGCATGGGCCGTCGCGGAAGACGCTGCAAACGGAAGCCCCCGTGGACAACGGGGGAAAGGGCGAGTCGTTTTCGCCGACGGACCTGCTGGCAACTTCCGTGGGCGCTTGCATGCTGACGGTCATGGGCATCGTGGCGCAGCGCGAAGGCGTAGACATGAAGGGCGCGACGGTGCACGTCGTGAAGGAGATGACAGCCGTGCCCACGCGCCGCGTCGGTAAGTTGACCGTCACGCTGACGATGCCCTCGGGCTTCCAGGCAACCGAGGT
>JBAZRU010000020.1:0-5762 GCA_041662805.1 Candidatus Hydrogenedentales bacterium
TCCAACGGATACGGAGTCGACGGTTCTATACCTGTCCGATTCCGGCACTCTCAACGCGGAGGCCCCGCTTTCGCCCAACGCAACGCTTCAATACGCAGTCGACCCCTCCGATCCCGTGCCAACGCTATTCGGCGCAGTACTCCAGGGCGCAGCCACGCAAGGCCCCGGCGACCTGCAAGCGCTCCAATCGCGCAACGATGTGCTCATGTTTACCACGGAGGTGCTCGGACAGCCGATGAGCATTGAGGGTCAGGTGATGGCCCGTCTATTCATCGAATGCGATACCGTGGACACGGACTTGGCTGTCCGGCTCACCGACGTTTTTCCAGATGGTCGTTCTATCCTTTTGGTCGACGGCATTCAGCGAGTCTCGCTTGCAGCGGATCCGTCGCATCGTGACACCCTGGCGCCGGGCACCATCTACGACGTTACCGTGTCGTTGTATCCCACGGCGGCAACCATCCCCGCAGGCCATCGCTTGGGCCTGCTCGTGGCGCCTTCCAACTACGATCGATACGACGTGAATATGCAAGACGGTTCAGACATCTCCGATGACGCCGGAGCAGTCCCCATGTCTTCTAACGTGAAGATTCATGCGAACGCGACACATCCCTCGAGTCTGACACTTCCCCTCGTGCGTTTTGCCTTGACGTTGCAGGGGGCTTCGGAGATAACCGCCGGCTTCGGCGAGCCGGTTCTCTTGGAAGTCACGACTGAGGGAAGGTCTGCTGGTCTGGAGTATCAGTGGTTTGTCCTCGACGGACAGGGGGGCAGAACTGCGGTAGCCAGCGCAACATCATCCACGCTCTCCTTCGCGTCCGCGGAAGAATCGGATTCCGGAGTCTATGTTCTCACCGTAACGGATGGGACCCAAACCGTAGAATCTGCACCTATCACCTTGACGGTGGATGGTCCCAGTGAGGTTCCCACTATTTCCCCCCTAGCTGCAGCGCTACTATGCCTGACCGTCGCAGGCTTGGGATGGCGTATTCGCAGGAGGGAGTATTTCCGCGCACCAGCCTCCTCGCCCACCCGAGTGTCCTGAGTCTATTTGGCCACGCGAGTTCTGCCCGCTTCTCATTTTGACCATTTGCGCTCTTTCGTCCTCAAGCCCTCTTGACAAACGTATCGCGAAGAGCCAGACTTGTTACAGAACTGCTACAAGGAGGACACACCCGATGTCACAACGCAGCCTCAAAATCAGATGGCCGTTCTTGTTGGCGCTCGCGTTCGTTCTGGGTTTTGCAGCTAAGGGGCTTTGGCTGAGTGCACCCGTGGCCGCGGAGAACGACGTGATATCCGTGCGCGAGATACAACTCACCGACGCCGAGGGCAAGGCGCGCGCTAGGATAAGCATCGGCGAGGATGGCGTGCCGAAGATCGAAGTTCTTGATATGAACGGTCAGGTGACAAAATTAGAGCCAATTCTGAAAGGGCCGGAGGTGTACGTGCCTGACCAGAATCCAACTGGCCAAAGCCAACTAGACTACATGCGGCCACAGGAAGCGCCAGCCGACCCGAAATGCCTGGTTCTGCAACCGAAAGTCGGCTTCGCAAGGAATCCATAGCCCGGTCTTCGCTCGACTGCGCTTCAAGTGCGCGTGGAAGTCCCGGTCGATAGGACTACGTCATCCACGTAAACAACACCGACGCCAGTCCACGCGGGGGCACGCTCACGGGAATCGTATTGTCCTTGATGAGGATCGCCGAACCCACTTCCTCGTTTAGATTGCACAGGTGTGCCGACGCTAGCTTGCACGTTGGGCGAATGACCTCGTGCTTCATCTCATCCGACGGATTCCACAACCGGACGACCGCACCCTCGCCGTTTGCGGCGGGTTTAATGGCGGTTACTACCGCGTCTCCTGGTGTGACTTCGAGGAAGGATCGCTCCTCCACGGGTTGCTTTCGCGAATGTGCGTATACGCCAGCCTGCGTTTCCGAAACGATGCGCAGCGCGCGGGCCGCGTCGAAGGTCCCTCCAAACGGATACAGGAGGTACTCGAAGTCCAAGGTCCCCAGCAATTCGCCGTCTGGCTCGCCGGCCGTTGCCACCGTTTGAAAGGTCGAACGAAACAACGTCAATGCCAGTGAACGCTCCGGAGTCTGGGTGACTTCATACTCGTGAAGACCGGAAGGGGAGAGGACGGCCAAGCCGCCTTGTCCATCCTGCACGCCGAATAACGACGTGAACGCCTTCTCGGGATTGATCCGTTCGTGCCACGCGGCCGTCTCTTCCGGAATGAGAATGTCGCGCTCCACAATTCCAAACGGCGTGTCGGCAAACGAATGATTGCACGGCACACCCGTTGGAAAGAGTACGCGAAAACGATGATCCTTGACCGTATTCTCGACGCGCGTGCGCACGTGGATGCACGGCGAACCGATTTGTACGGAAAGCCAATCCGTCGTCTTCAACACCGCCCGATCATCCGAACGGCTCCAGGTTCTCCGCTCCATTTCGCGCGGCACCGCAAACTCGCGCTCGATACGAAACACCGTACGCAGCGGCCCGTCTTCTTGCAGGCCAACCGTAACGCGTGTTCCGGGCGTGCGTGTGATGAGATCATTGATCAGCTTGCCGCGCGTCCAACCATCGCCGGAATCGCCGCAGTCTTCATACACGAACAATCCGTCGAAGACGCGCCCCGTCGCGCCGTGCGCCACACGCGCCGTGCCGTCGTGGTTCACCTTCAGAGAGATAGCGCCATTCGTCGCGGACAAAGGTCCAGTCAGCAGAGTGCCAAAATTGCGTGTCGCATCTTGTGAAGGACAGACTTCAATGCTGACGTGCCCGCACGGCGGCAACTCCATTTCCGCCGCAACGTGATAAATGTCGCCGGTATGCGTGACTCTCCGTCCCTGATTGTTGATCCTTTTGTGAATCGTTTCTCGCTCGATTCGCGTCAATTGAAACGGCACAGGGTGTCCGTCTTTGGTTTGCAGCGTGAACTTGTTCACGCGTTCCGTCGTGCAAAGCCCGTCAATGTAGAACTCCGGCCAATCCTTTGCGAAGGGCAAGGCCAAATCGAACACGCCAAGGCGCCGGAACGGCAGGGGATTGTGCACCGCGACGTGCGTCGCGGATTTCTCCGCATCGTCCGCCTCGCCAAGTGCTGCCACCGCACGGCGCAATACGCCGTCTCCAATCTCCGCGCATTGATCGTAGCGATACATCATGTCGCGATGGACCTGATCAATGCTGCACCCGCAGATGGAATCGTGCGGCTGATTCTTGATGAGGTACTCCCACGCCACGTCGATGTACCGCAAAATCGGTTTATGGCCCGACATCGCCTGGAAGAGCGCATAGGGTTCAACCCATTTTTCCATCAACGATTGGCACTGGTCGTTCCGCTGCTTCAACGGATACCGGCTCGAAATCGTGTGGACGATCAGATACTGTCCAACGCGCTTGGCGTCCCGCGCCGGTTCTCTCAATTCGCCCTTGCGCTCGGGCAGCTTGTCGACGTGCTTGCGCAATTCCTCCGCATATTGGGGCAAGGTTCCCCACGTGAAGTCGATATCGCCATTGCGCCGAGCAACTTCTTCGAAGGCGCGGATCATTTCCGTGTCGCAACTCTGGTGATCGATTGCGTCCAACAGCAACAACGCAGGCGCGGACAGCCGCTTCTTCTCATCGCTCAAGTAGGGTTCTACGTGGTGCGAGAAGCTCTCGTCCGAATAGTTGCCCTCTTTCAACGGACGCCGCGCAAGAAAATCGAACGGGCCGTAGCTGCCCCGGTCCATCAGCTTGTGCGTGAGCATCCGGCTGCCGTCCGGCCCCACCCAGACAAATTGCGCGGGATAGTTCTCGTCCTGCGCTCCTCGCCAGACGATCCCCACGTCCAGCCCGAATCCCGCCATGATCATGGGCAGCGTTGCCACGTGTCCAAACTGGTCCGGCGTGTAGGCATATGGCATCGGGTGTACGCCCAGATCCCGGCACACCCGCATCCCCGTCATCAAATTGCGCACGAAGCTCTCGCCCGATATCAGCCACTCATCCGGCAGTACGTACCACGGGCCCGCCAGAATTCGCCCCTGCTTAAGCATCGCCAGCAGGCGCTCGCGCTGCTCTGGACGTATGGCTAAGTAATCTTCTAATACAACAGATTGTCCATCCAGATGGAAGTACGCGAATTTGGGTTCACGCTCCATCAGGTCGAGCAAGTCGTCGATCAACTCGACAAGCCACATCCGGAATTCCTGAAATGTTTCGTACCATTCACGGTCCCAATGGGTACCGACGCAATAAAACGCTTTCATGCAATGCTCCCGCCGAAATGAGGTTAGTGGACGGAAAGTCTACGCCGCGACGAGGCGCGGTTCAAGCGGGATGGAATATGTACTAACATTTCAGGCGGCGAAATTCTCACTTTAGATAGATTTAGAGAATTGATCACATCGGGACAGCAATTGCCTGTTTCAACGAGCGCGAAGACGCCCCAGCAAAATTCGCGGGCTTCTGAGGCTATGCGGCGGGAAGAACGCGCACCGAGTCGATCAGGGGAACTGTCATGCCAAACAGGTCAACCGTGTCCAGATAGCGTGCGGCGCACCCCCCGCAATACGTGCGCGTACGTGCGGGCATTCCAAACGATTTGACCGTGACCTGGAATTGCCGGTCGCTGTGCAAATCGGTCTGGCAAACGGTACATAGTTTCGTTTTCATTTTCTCGACTCCGGCATCTCGAACCTTGCAGAACACTGCGGCCTTGCATGGCCTCAACTGTCCTTACTCGCGGGTATGCCCACCGTTACGGGGATTCCGGTTTAATCTTGACTAATGCAACGCCGCCGTCCACAATAATCGTCGATTGGAGGAGTACGCCCGCGATGAGTCTACTGGGGTTGGACGTTGGCACGACCGGTACAAAGGCCGTGGCTTTTGATATTGAAGGCAAAGCCTTCGCATCCGCTTATCGCGAGTATCCTCTCATTTCCCCACGCCCTGGCTGGCAGGAACTCGACCCCGAAGCCGTTTGGGTGGCTATACGGGACGTCCTGATCGAAATTGCCGCAAAGACCAGCGGCGACCCCATCCGCGCCATCGGCATTTCCGCCCAAGGCGAAGCCGTCCATGCCGTCGGCAAAGACCACACATGTCTCACCAACAGCGTCGTCACGTTCGACGCCCGAACGGCCGATATGCCCGCGTGGTGGCTCGCCCACAAGTCCCGCACCGAATTGGCGTTAATCACCGGAATGCCTTTGCACGGGATGTACTCGCTGAACAAGATTCTCTGGTTCAAGCAGAATCAGCCTGATGTGTACCGCAACGCCTGGAAATGGCTTTGTTACGAAGACTTCGTTCACCTGAAGCTTGGCCTTGAACCCACCATCAGTCTCAGCTTGGCGGCCCGCACGATGGCCTTGGATGTGCGTGCGGGGCGATGGTCCAACGAGGTTCTAGGTATTGCCGATGTGGACCCCGCGCTGCTTGCCACACCCGCGCCTTCCGGTCGCGTGGTGGGGTCGCTGCCCAACCGCGTCGCTGACGAACTGGGGCTTCCCAAGGGCGTCGTGGTGGTCACCGGCGGCCACGACCAGCCCGCTGGAGCCCTTGGGGCGGGCATCCTCAGCGGCGGGGAAGCAGTCTACGCAACCGGCACCGTCGAGTGTATTTGCCCAATCTTCAGCGCCTATACGGTCAATTCGAAGACCGTTGAAAGTAACCTCTGCTGCTATCCAAGTTGTGTTCAGGGCCTTTACGCCTCCATCGCTTTCAATTTTACCGGTGGCTCCCTCTTGCGCTGGTA
>JBAZRU010000020.1:5772-21074 GCA_041662805.1 Candidatus Hydrogenedentales bacterium
ACGTTCGGCCAAGCCGAGGTGCAAGAGGCGCGTCAATCCGGGGAAGACGTGTACGACATCATTTGCCGGAACGTCTCTCCCGAGCCGGAGAATCTGCTGGTCCTTCCGCATTTCACGGTCACCGGCACCCCCCATTTCGACACCCAAAGCAGGGGAGCCATCCTTGGTCTCACCCTCAATACGCCCAAAAAGCAAATCGTTGCGGCGGTCCTTTCTGGCGTCACGTATGAAATGAAATTGAATCTGGAAATGTTACAGAGTGCGGGAGTAACCCTGAATCGCCTCCGGGCCATAGGCGGCGGGGCGAAGAGTCGAACATGGGTGCAGCGAAAAGCGGATATTATGGGGATGCCCGTGGCCGTGCTCGAAACCACTGAAGCAGCCGCCTTCGGAGTGGCGATGCTGGCGGGCCGAGGTGTGGGAGCAGTCGCTTCAATAGAAGATATGGTAAAACACGCTGTCAAATTCGCCTATGGGTGCGAGCCGGATGAAACGCGACGACGGGCGTTTCAGGAACGGTTCGAGGTGTATAGGGATGTATATCCCGCCCTGCGAGACATTAACCGTCGGTTGGCCCAAATCGAGAAGTAGGTAGAACGAACAGTGAGTTCCCGCAAACGATGGCAGGAGATTTACCAGGAAGAAAACCCTTTCGCGCTCCCGCAGGCCATTATGCGTGGTCTCGAAGAGTGTGGGAAGGAGGAACCCGTACCGGAGGCTGCCCAGGCCAAAGTCGAGTACCTCTGGATGCATCTTCCTGGTGAAGTCGATGTGAACGGTTGTCAATTGCCCCCGCAAGAGCGGCAGAATCCCCTTGCCCTCGACGAATGGCTGGACATCATCGACGAATCCGCTTCGTGCGGTGTCCGCACCCTCATCGTAAGCATCGGCAGGCCCATCTCCGAGCACCCACACCTTATCACCATTGGCGATTGGGCTCAGGTAAGCCACGACATGATGGTTGGCGTCCATCTCTACGGACGTCCCCTTTGCGATAACGACGCCCAAATGCTCGCCAAGCTCGACCTGAGCAAGACGCGGCTCTTCATTGACGAAGAATTCCTGTACTCTGCAAAAATCGCGGAAGACCTCGGTATACGAGTCCACAATGCCGAAGGCATCAACGATAGCGAGCGTTCGCCGGCCTGCGAACTCCCCAGCACAATGACCTGCGTAGGCGCGACAGGCAACATGTACACCTGTGGCTTAGTGCTTGGCAAAGAGCAATTCCGGTTTGGCCATTTCTTCGAGAGGAAGCTCTCCTCGGTAATGAAAGACGCCACTTTGCCGCACTCCATTCCGGAGGAGCTCACCAATACCAAGCACCGCTGCAACGGGTGCCCGCCACTCATGGCAAAGAAGCTTCGCGACGACACGCTCTAGAAAGTGGCACGGTAGATTTCTCGCGGTTTAGCCTGTGGTAATTTGCGCTTCCCACCTTTCACACCCATACCCTCCAAGTCTTTCCACTGGAAACGATAGCGAGTTCGCAGGTACCATCAACCGGTGTCGAGGTACTGGAGTTTTGCAATGAGGCACAAGCCGATGTCGATTCAATTCATTCGCACAGTATCCGTGCTCTTTGTGGGCGCGGCGCTTTTCGTCGCGGTGAGTTCCCAAGCGGTGGCCCAACCTGCGCCCGACCTTCTAGGTGAAGCCCGGCAATTGCTGCAGAAGGCCGCCGAAGAAGAGAAGGCATCAGGGTCGGCCCAAATGAACGGCGATTTCGAAGCGGCCAAGAAGCACCGCGATGCACAAGGCGCTGCACGCCGTGATGCGCGCGAGCGCTTCGACCGTGCCCGGGCCGGCGAATCGAACGACATTGATCTTCTGTTTGAATACGTTCAACTCTTGCAGCAGATGGAAGACTACGATCTCGCGGAGTCCACCCTCACCCGCGCCGTGTCCCTACAACCGGAAAACGCATTGGCTTGGACGGAGTTGGGGGAGGCGCAGGCTGCGCGAGGCGAGAAGCATAGCGCCGACGCCATTCGTTCGCTACGGAAAGCTGCCTCCTTGGATGCCGAGCCGGAGACAACCGCGCGCGCATTCGCCTCTCTCGGGGCGCTGTACCAAGAGATTGGGCTCTACGACTTCTCCCGGGAGAGTCTTTCAAAGGCCCTTGAGATCAAACCGGACCACCGGGGCGCCATCATTGCGCTTGCGTCGCTTGACCTGAGAAACGGCGATGTCGCCAAAGCCTCCAGTGCACTCGACGCCCTCGGAACCATCCCTGAGTTGCAGCCCTTCCTTCAGCACACCATCGAGCGCGGTCTTATTGATTTTGATGCCTCACGCCGCTGGATGCCCGACCTTCCCGAGAACCACCTCGCATACGCCAAGTTGCTCGCCCGTGTGGGCCGTATGGGCGAAGCCGTGTGGCCCCTGCGCCGTTGCGTGAAGATGCAGCAAGACAACTTCGTGGCCTGGAACCTGCTCGGGTCCGTCTATCGCGGCTTGGAGCGCCCGCAGGAAGCGCGCGAAGCCTTCGAGAAGTCGCTCGCCATCAACCCCGACCAACCGCGCACCCGGCAAGTACTCGAATCCATGAAGGCCGGACAGCAGCAGCCTCTAATGATGCCGCAGGAGACGACTCCGGCAGCGCCTCCAGCTACACCTTCGGCCACGCCACCGGCGACGCCTGAACCTGCGCCGGCCGCGGGCACCCCTTAGCCGGAGTGGTTGTTGTCTTTCGCGGAATGGCCTAATGTCGAATTGTTACTTTAACAATTCCCTTAGTAGCCATTATAATAGCCGAGTTTGCTGCATGTAATGGCGGATGGCGTCTGTCCTGGCGTTAGTCTTGGAAGGAATGAAGTTGTGGATTGGCACGCGTGGTTTGCGTTAGGCGTAGTCGTCATTATCTTCCTTGGTCTTGCCCGCGACTTTGCCCCCGACATGCTCCTGCTTGGGGGCGTCATCTTGTTGACAGTGGCGGGGATTGTCTCTCCTCAGGAGGCTTTTTCGGGCTTCTCCAATGAAGGTATGCTAACTGTTGCGGCGCTATTTATCGTCGCCTCCGGAATGCGCGAAACCGGTGCTCTCGATACCATTGGCGCCTGGATACTCGGCAAGGCGAGCACCGAGCGCTCTGTCCTGGTCCGGATGAGCTTCACGGTTACGACCATGTCCGCCTTTCTCAACAACACCCCGGTAGTGGCAATGCTGCTTCCCATTCTGACGGGTTGGTGCCGAAAGCACCGCGTTTCGCCTTCCAAAATCCTCATCCCGCTTTCATACATGACGATTCTCGGCGGAACGTGCACGTTGATCGGCACCAGCACCAACCTCGTTGTGAACGGCCTGATGGCCAACGTCGCAAAGACGGACCCTCGCCTTCATCCCATGGGGGTCTTTGAACTGAGCATGGTCGGCGTTCCGTGCGCCATCGCTGGAATTGTCTATCTCATCCTGATTGGACGCCGGCTCCTGCCCGAGCGAAAGGACCTTCTCGAGCAACTCGGCGAATCGATGCGCGAGTACTTGATAGACATGAGCATTCAGCCCGGATGCCGTCTTATAGGTCAACGCGTCGAGCAGGCGGGCCTGAGACATCTTCCCGGCCTGTTCCTCATCGAAATCCTCCGAAACGAGCAGGTCATCACTCCGGTGGGACCCGATCAACTCCTCGAAGAAGGAGATATTCTTACCTTCACCGGCGTCGTGAATACCATCGTGGACTTGGAGCGAATTCCCGGATTGGTTCCCGTCGCGGATGAAGGCTATGAAGCTCGGGCGGCGGCGCGCCGCGGCAACGTGCTGTGCGAAGCCGTGATCTCCAGCAAGTCTCCGCTCGTAGGGAAGAGCATCCGCGACGCTAACTTCCGGGCCGTCTACAACGCCGCTGTTGTCGCCGTGCATCGCGGTGGCGAGCGCCTCAAAGGAAGAGTGGGGGACATCGTCCTCCGTAACGGCGACACCCTGCTGCTGCAAACGGGTCCGCACTTCGCGGTGGCCCATCGTAACAACCCGGACTTCTACCTGGTCAGCGGAGTGACGGATTCGCGGCCCGTGCGGCACGACCGCGCGTTGCTTTCCCTGATCCTCCTCGCATTGCTTATTGGTTTGCTCGTCACCGAGTGGGTCGGAACTGCCGCGGCGGCGTTCTTGATTGCCGGACTAATGATTCTCACGCGATGTATCTCCGCCGCGGACGCCCGCGAGAGTGTCGACTGGCAGACTCTGATTACGATTGCAGCTTCCTTTGGGATTGGAAAGGGCATGGAAAACTCGGGGTTGGTCGAGCACATCGCGCACGGCGTCGTGCAAAACGCGGGCATGCTTGGTCCCTTTGCCGTGCTGCTCGTGATCTACATCATGACGAACATCGCAACGGAACTCATCAGCAACAACGCCGCTGCTGTGCTCATCTTCCCCTTTGCCGTCGCAATGGCAGGGGAGATGGGCGTCCATCCAAGGCCTTTTGTTATGGCGGTCACCATTGCGGCGTCGGCCGCATTCGCGCTCCCCATCGGCTACCAAACGCATTTGATGGTTTATGGACCGGGGGGATATCGCTTCAGCGATTTCTTGAAGGTTGGCTTACCGCTCGACTTTGTCGTGTGCGTAACGGCCACCGCGCTGATTCCGTTCGTCTGGAGTTTTTGACGGGCTGGCTTCCAGTCGGCTCTTACCTTACCCAACCACCTCGAACTGCGCACGAAAATGCCGTTCAAAATCATCCATCACTCGCGCCATCGCGGGGGCCTTGCCAAGGAGAACACGAAGAGACGTGACGGGCTTGTCCGAGATGCCACACGGCACGATACAGGAGAAGTGACTCATATCCGGGTCCACGTTCAAGGCGATGCCGTGAAAGGTCACCCAGCCGTGCACGCCGATACCCACCGCGGCCACCTTGGCCCCGTTCACCCAAACGCCCGTGAACCCCTCCAAACGGCCACCCTCAAGCCCATACTCCGCGAGCTGGGCAATCAGCACCGATTCAAGCGCGCGCAAGTACCATTGAATGGAAGGCGTCCACGCATTGAGGTTCAAAACGGGATACGCGACAAGCTGGCCGGGTCCGTGATAGGTGGCGTCGCCTCCGCGGTCGACCCGGCAGACATCGAATCCAAGCGCCCGAAGGTCAGGTTCGCTTTGCAGTAGGTTCTGAGGCTGGAAACTCCGCCCCAACGTGATGACGGGCCGGTGCTCAAGAAGGAAAAGCGCGTTGCCCGCGGAGCCCTCCTCGACGGCCTTGCGCCGCTCCACCTGCCGTGAATAGGCCTCGCTGTATGGGACGTGTCCCGTCAGCCGGATTGTCTCAATTGCTCGGTTCATGTATGCGAACTCAATACCGCCGGCTTCCAGCCGGCTCTTCGGCTGCGGCCACGCTCACCCCGGAGACCTCTGCCTTACGACAGCACGTTGCGGAGCGTATCCAAGGTCACGTGCTCCAGCGAGTCCACGATGTAGTCCGCAAGCTTTAGATCGTCCGCGCGAAAGCTGGACGTGACGGCCAGGCATCGTATGCCAGCCGACTTGGCGGCCTGCACGCCCGTAACCGCGTCCTCGATCACGAGACAGCGAGAACAAGGTAGACCCAACGCGGACTGAGCCGCGAGGTAAATCTCGGGATGCGGCTTCTTGTGCGTCACCATGTCTCCGGTAATGACGACATCGAACTTCTCCGTCGGCACGTTGACCGTGTCCAACGTAACCTTGGCTTTGTCCCCTGGGCTTGACGTTGCAATAGCCAGGTTCCATTCGCCGCTGTCCGCGACGGCGTTCACCAATTCGAGCGCCCCCGGACAAGGACGGCATTCGCCCGCGTCCAACAATGCCGAGAAGTTCCTGAAGCGAACATCGAGCGCCTTCGCGAGGTCGAGCTTCAGCCCGATCTTCTCCGCCGGTCCTTCGACGTAGCGGACTGCGCCCGTCCCGATGAACGGACGAAAATCCTCGGCCTTCAGCTCGACTCCGTACAACTCGCGAAACATGTCGATGCTCGCGCGGGCAATCAGGGTCTCGGTGTCCGCGAGAACACCATCCATATCGAAGATTAAGGCGAACTGCTTCTGAATCATCTATACCTGCACTGTCTCGCGAATGCCCATCGCTTCAAGCACGGCGTCCGCGGTTGAATCCACGGTTTGAGGTTGCTCGGCGGACTTGATGGCGCTGTCCGGGTCCTTGAGTCCGTGC
Source organism: Candidatus Hydrogenedentales bacterium (assembly GCA_041662805.1). Taxonomy (GTDB): domain Bacteria; phylum Hydrogenedentota; class Hydrogenedentia; order Hydrogenedentales; family SLHB01; genus JAIBAQ01. The sequence continues at coordinate 11,920 of JBAZRU010000020.1, forward strand.
CCCGTGAGTATGCACACCACGCGCACGCGGTCGCCAACTTCAGGTTTCACGTCGTCGAAGAATCCGTTTGCCGCCAACTTGATCAACCCCGCTATGCTGGACGCGCTCGCCGGCTCGCAGAAGATGCCTTCCAACGAAGCCAGCATCTTATAGGCCTCGCGGATCTCGTGGTCCGTGACCATTCCAATCACGCCGCCCGACTCGTCTCGCGCCTGCACTGCCGTCTTCCAACTTGCCGGATTGCCGATTCGAATGGCCGTCGCAAACGTCTGCGGCTGCTCGACTGGATGCCCCAGCACGATCGGCGCGGAACCCGCCGCCTGAAACCCAAGCATACGCGGCAGGTTCTTGCACTTTCCTGCCTCGTGATATTCCTTGTATCCCTTCCAATAGGCGGAGATGTTTCCGGCATTGCCCACCGGAAGCGCGTGATAGTCCGGCGCAACCCCTTCAAAATCATCGACAATCTCAAAGGCCCCGGTCTTCTGTCCTTCTATGCGATACGGATTGACCGAATTGACCAACTGGATCGGGTGGTTCTTCGTGATCTCGATGACAAGCTTCAGGGCCTCGTCGAAGTTCCCCTTGATTTGGATCACTTTCGCGCCGTGAATCATCGCCTGCGAGAGCTTTCCAAAGGCGATCTTTCCTTCGGGGATCAGCACCGCGCACGCGATGCGAGCCCGTGCCGAGTACGCTGCCGCCGATGCCGATGTGTTTCCCGTCGACGCGCAGATCACCCCTTTGAAGCCATCCTCGACCGCCTTGGTGATCGCCATCGTCATCCCGCGATCCTTGAAACTGCCCGTCGGGTTCAGCCCCTCGTACTTCAAGTAGATTTCGAGCTTGGGATGAATTGCCGCGCTCAGGTTATGCGCGGCGACCAGCGGCGTCGAGCCTTCGTTCAACGTGATGACGCACGTTCGCTCCGTTACCGGAAGGTACTGCCTATATCGCTCGATGATTCCCCGGTTCATCATGATTTCGTCTCCAACTCCGCTCCGCGCTTGGCGCGCGTAGTCTATTCAAGGACCCGCAATAGGTGTGTCGGCTCTCTTACCGCATCAAGCGCGTCGATTTCGGCGAGTGCCGCCCGCATGTCCGATTCCTTGGCATCGGACGTCATCAATACAATATGGACTCGATCCGCCTCGTGCTTTTCCTTCTGCATGCACGAGGCAATACTCACTCCGTGGCTGCCCAACGCCGTGCATATCTTGCCAAGCACCCCCGGCTTGTCCATGGTCGTCATTCGCAGATAGTAGCGCGATCGGATATCGCCCATGTCCCGCAGCTTCTTCGTCTGCGTATAGGAGAATGGGGGAGGGACCGGGCCGTTGCCGCGGCGGGCAATGTCAATAATGTCGGCAAGGACGGCGCTTGCCGTCGGCATGCGTCCTGCCCCGCGCCCGTAATACAAGGTCGCGTCGGCCACGTCCGCTTTGACGTAGATGGCGTTGAATTCATTGCGTACGGACGCCAGCAAATGGTCTTCGGACACCAGAGTGGGGTGGACGCGCACCTCAATCTCGCCATTGTCCGATCGGACAATAGCCAACAATTTAATCAAATAGCCAAGCTCCCGGGCATAGGCCACGTCGGCGTGCGTTACTTTGGTGACGCCTTCAACGTGGATATCCTTCAAGTCGACTTGCGTCGAATAGCAGAGCGATGCAACGATCTGGCACTTGTGCGCCGTATCGTGCCCCTCGATATCCAGGTCCGGCGGAGTCTCCGCAAACCCGAGCTGCTGGGCTTGGCTCAAAGCAGATGCGAACTCAAGCCCTTCGTACGTCATGCGGCTTAGGATATAGTTGCAGGTACCATTCAAAATGCCGTATGCAAACTGAATATGATTGGCGGCCAATCCCTCGCGCAAGGCCTTGATGATGGGAATACCGCCGGCTACCGCCGCCTCGAAGCGCAGTTCCGCGCCTCCCTTCATTGCGGCATCGCAGAGTTCAGGGCCATGCTTTGCGAGGAGCATCTTGTTGGCCGTCACGACGTGCTTACCGGCCCCTAATGCCTTGAGAATGAACTTCTTGGCGGGCTCGATCCCCCCGATAAGTTCGCAGACCACATGCACGTTCGGGTCATCGACCAGCGCCGCCGCATCGCGGCTGACGGTCACGCCGCTCAAGTCGAATGCCTGTTCGAGGTCGGGTCGAAGGTCGGCAACATGCGCCAAAGCGACTTCGACGCCCGCGTGCCTCGTGATACGTTCGGCGCTCTCCCGCAACGTCTTGATTACGCCGCCGCCCACGGTCCCCGCGCCAATGACCCCTACTCCGATTGCCATGACTTCGGTCTCCCAAAAAGGATAAAGCGGTCCGTCGACGTGACCGCTCACTACCAATTGATCGCACCGGCACCCCACATCGGACGCCGCAGATTCAACGTGGGCCAGAGACATGGGGCCGGTTAAGCGTCGAACGACTTACACCTCTAAGACACAGACCACATCGCCCACGGAGATTTCATCGCCTTCCTGGACGAGCTTTTCGACGAGAACGCCGCCCTTGGGGCTCGGCACGCAGAATGCCGCCTTATCCGTCGTCATTTCGACGAGGTCTTCCCCCTCTTTGACTTTGTCTCCCTCTTCGACAAGCCAATACGATATCGTTGCCGTATCCGCGGCATCCTGCCCAAGAGTGGGCAACTTGACTTCATAGGTCATCGGACCTTCTCTCCATCCGTTCTACGTGCACAAAACGTGCGCTACCCCGTTACTGCTTCCATCCGCTCGCGCGCAAAGCGCGTCTGCATTAACTCATCCGACCGATACGAACTACGTACAAACGGCCCAGCCACGGCAAATTGGAATCCCAGTTCGTATGCCAAGGCCTCGTACTCCTGAAAACGTTCCGGCGTCACATACTCTTCCACTTCGCGCTGCTTGGGCGTCGGACGCAAGTATTGGCCAATACTTACCGCATCGCACCCCGCTTCCAGCAAGTCGCAAAGCGTTTGCCTCACTTCCTCCAAGGTCTCGCCGTGACCCGTCATAAGGGCGGACTTAATAATCGGCTGCGGCCGGTGAGCGCTGCCCTGACGGAGAACACCCAGCGCCATCCGGTAGGTGTAGCGGCGGCTTCTCACGGCCGGGTATAGACGCTCGACCGTCTCGATGTTGTGACTGAATACCTCCGCTTGGGAGGCGAGAACGGTTTCAATCGACGCCGCATCGCCCTGAAAATCGGGCACCAGCAGCTCGATGGTCGTTTCGGGGCAAAGGGTCCGAATCGCCACGACAGTGTCCGCGATATGCTGCGCCCCGCCGTCGGGCAGGTCATCTCGTGTTACGGATGTGATGACGCAATGCTTTAGGGCCATATCCCGGACGGCTTCCGCGACGCGGATCGGCTCTTCGGCTTCCGGGAGCTCGGGTTTTCCGCTAGGCACGGAGCAGTAGCGGCAATTCCGCGTGCACGTATTCCCGAGCACCATCAAGGTTGCGGTCCGGCGTTGCCAGCACTCGGCCATGTTCGGGCAGCGTGCGCTTTGGCAAACGGTATGTAACGACAACCCTTCGACCAGTCCCCTGGTAAAGTTGAAGTCATTTCCGGACGCCCATGAGCGCCGTATCCATTCCGGGAATCGTGTCTGCACGTCTGTTATCGTCCTGTGCGCACCTAATGTGCGGTGTGCGGGGCGAGTATACCAGTTACCCCCCTACAAACAAAAGAAATCCTGGCAATCCAGAAAATGGGCACAGTTGCGGGAGCCTTTGGTGCTCCAGAAGACGGGATCCCGCGTCGTGGTTTCCACCTCCGTATGCTCCTCCAGGACGCCGAACCTACAGGAAAACAGCGATGTTGCGGACAGGGTTTCCAGTTGAATCGCGCTTCCAAGGACTTGCCGCCTCTTTGGGGCGCCTGCAATGCGAGAGCTATGCAGAAGATCTATTGGTTTCCGTAAAGTGTGAAAAACAATAAAATAGAACTGCTTGGTGCGTACCCCTGCACCCGCGACAAACTCCCGCGAATCGACCGGCGAGCTGGATGGATAGGTGAACCGAGTGCAACAAAACGCACCATATATATAGGAAGTTACATTCGAGGACAAAGCCATGACTACCCATTTCCGTTCGCAATCTCGCGCCTCCCTGAACTCCGGACTCCAAACCCGCGCGGGACCCCCCCCTTGAATCGTCAAAAGTACGCATGGGGGGTATTCTGTTGCCTATGCAATACGCCGATTGCCGCGGCGAACCCCCTGACCACGTTCGGAAGACTGGCGCTTAGGCCTGGGGGAAGAGCACAATGGAACGTAGTGGAGCAGGGGTCGCGTACACCTCTACTCAACCGACGGGGGACCGGCGATAGTGAGTATGAAGAGCGGAACGAGCGTGTCGAACCACGGCGTGGTTGTGTCGGTGCGCGGAAGTGTCGTGGATGTCCGTTTTGATGATCGTTTGCCGCCCATCTATTCCGTGCTGCGCGCGGGCGAGGACGGGCGCATCATTATTGAGGTGATGGTGCAGAGAGACGCGCGCCACGTGCGCGGGATCGCGTTGACCCCCACGCAAGGGCTTGCTCGCGGCATGGTGGTTGAGGACACGGGCGGGCCCTTGAAGGCTCCGGTGGGCAAAGGGATTCTCTCGCGAATGTTCGACGTGTTCGGAAACACCATCGACCGCGAGGCCCCGTTGTCCGATGTCCAATGGCGCTCCGTGCATCAGTCTCCGCCGCCGCTGGCCCGGCGCTCCACCAAATCGGAAATCTTCGAAACGGGCATTAAGGTCATCGACGTGCTCGTACCGCTCGAGAGCGGGGGCAAGGCAGGACTTTTCGGCGGCGCAGGGGTGGGTAAGACCGTGCTGCTCACCGAGATGATCCACAACATGATCGAGCATCAAGAGGGCGTGAGCATCTTCTGTGGTATCGGCGAACGATGCCGCGAAGGCGAAGAACTCTACCGTGAGATGAAGGACGCAGGCGTCCTGCCTAACATGGTGATGGTATTCGGCCAAATGAACGAGCCTCCGGGCAGCCGGTTCCGGGTCGGGCACGCGGCGCTGACCATGGCGGAGTATTTCCGCGATGACGAGCACCGGGACGTGCTGCTGCTTATCGACAATATCTTCCGCTTCATCCAAGCGGGCTCGGAAGTGTCCGGCCTGATGGGGCAGATGCCGTCGCGTTTGGGCTATCAGCCCACTATGGGCACCGAACTCTCGGGGTTGGAAGAGCGTATCGCCAACACCGATACGGGCGCCATTACCTCCATCCAAGCGGTCTACGTGCCCGCGGATGACTTCACCGATCCCGCGGCGGTGCACACCTTCTCGCATCTCTCCGCTTCTATCGTGCTCTCGCGTAAGCGGACGAGCGAGGGGCTATACCCGGCCATCGACCCGCTGCAATCCAGCTCCAAGATGGCCACGCCGGGCATCGTCGGCGAGCGCCACTACACCTTGGCGCAAGAAATCCGACGGACGCTGGCGCAGTACGAGCAGCTTAAGGACATCATTGCCATGCTCGGACTGGAGCAACTTTCGCCCGAGGACCGCAACGTGGTCGCCCGGGCGCGCAGGTTGGAGCGCTTTCTAACCCAGCCCTTCTTTACGACCGAGCAGTTTACCGGCCTGAAGGGAAAGCTTGTCAGTCTGAAGGACGCATTGGATGGTTGCGAGCGGATCCTGCGCGATGAATTCAAAGACTATCCTGAAAGCGCGCTCTACATGATCGGGACGATTGACGAGGCGAAGGCAAAAGCCAAGCCCGGCCAGCCCGTAACGTCGGCCGGATCTCAGCCAAAAGCGAATGTCACGGGTGACCCTGAATCAGGCCAGAAGCTTCACCTGGAGGTCGAGCATGCCGTCGGCACTCATGGGTCTTAAGATACTCCTGCCATTCCAGGTGTATGCCGAAAAGGCGGGCGTCTTGCGCATTGTGGCGGAGATGCGCGAAGGGTCGTTTGGACTCTTGCCGCACCGGCTCGACTGTGTTGCCGCGCTCGCGCCGGGGATTCTGACCTACGAGACCGAAGCGGACGGCGAGGTCTTCGTGGCCGTTGATGAGGGGGTGTTGGTCAAGACGGGCATAGATGTGCTGGTTTCCGTGCGGCGAGCGATAGGCGGATCGGACCTCGGTCAGTTGCGCGATACCGTGGAAAGGGAGTTTCTCACCTTGGACGAGCACGAAAAAAGCGTGCGCTCGGTGATGGCAAGATTGGAGACAGGGCTTATTCGTCGCTTCGCGAGGCTTCAAAATGAATGACGAGAAGCCCCAAAAGGCATCGAAGAGCGAATCGACCCTGGCGCAACAGGTCGGTGCGAAAGCGAGGCGCAAACTGAAGGCGCAGCGCAACTCCGCGCCGGGCGTATGGTTTGGCTTGGGAATGATGGGACTCATCGGGTGGGCGGTGGTCGTGCCTACGCTGCTGGGGGTCGCGATTGGCCATTGGCTGGATAGCTACTATCCGGGTGAGCATTCCTGGACGCTCGCGCTGTTGGTGGCCGGTCTTACGCTCGGGTGCTTCAATGCGTGGCGCTGGGTCGCCAAAGAGGAAAAGGAAATACGCGAAGACCAGGAGGACGACGATGAATAGCGCTTTGGTATTGACGTTGGCCTGGCTGGCAGGGGGGGCGCTCGGCGCACTTTTTTTCGGCGGCCTTTGGTGGACGATTAACAAGGGCGTCTCGGCCAAGAATCCGGCACTCTGGTTCTTCTGCAGCCTGCTGCTGCGAATGTCCATTGTCCTGGCAGGGTTTTACTTCGTCTCCGGAGGTCGATGGCAACGCTTGCTCCTGTGCCTCATTGGATTCATTATGGCACGCGTGGTCTTGACGCGACTGCTCCGGCCCACTAGCGGGTGTCAATCCCACCCGGCACAGGAGGCCAGCGATGCACCTTAGCCCCGACGAAGTTGTCTTCTGGCAGTACGGCTTTATCAAGCTCAACGCTACTATTTTGTTCACGTGGATTCTGATGATCGCATTGGTCGTTGGTTCCATACTCATCACGCGAAAGCTCTCCACGGACCACAAACGGTCTCGCTGGCAGAATTTCATGGAGATCATAATCACCGCGATCGAGAAGCAGATCGATGATATCGGCCTGAGTCAGCCGCGGATGTATCTCGGCTTTTTGGGAACGCTGTTCTTGTTTGTCGGCGGGGCAACCCTCGGCACCATATTCCCTTACTTCGAGCCGCCGACAGGCTCGCTCTCGACGACCGCGGCGCTTGCGCTGAGCGTGTTCGTGGCGGTTCCGTATTTTGGCATTGTCGATCAAGGCGTAATCGGCTACCTCAAGTCCTATGCCGAGCCTACGATTATTATGCTTCCGTTCAATATCATCAGCGAGCTCTCCCGCACGCTAGCCCTGGCGGTCCGCCTGTTCGGCAACATGATGAGCGGAGCGATGATTATCGCTATTCTGCTAACCATCACGCCGTTCATCTTTCCGGTCGTCATGACGGTGCTCGGTCTGCTCACCGGCATGGTGCAGGCATACATATTCAGTATTCTCGCCGCGGTCTACATTGCGGCGGCTACGCACACCCGTAAACCCAAGCATGAGCAAGCGCCCGAAACATGAACTACGACAAACCAACAAAAGGAAACACCTATGGATAGCATGACCGTCATTGGGATAGCTTCAATCGTAACCGCCGGCTTCGCGACCACAGTGGGGTGCATGTGCCCGGCGTTGGCCGAGGGCCGGTCGGTCGCGTCGGCTCTCACGTCGCTGGCGCAACAGCCCGACGCCTCCGGCACCATTACCCGAACCTTGTTTGTAGGATTGGCCATGATCGAGTCCACGGCCATTTATTGCTTCGTCGTCTCGATGATTCTCATCTTTGCCAATCCATTCTGGAATCACGTCATCGAACAGACTGCAGGAAAGTAGCCCATGCCCATCGATTGGTTTACCGTCGGCGCGCAAGCGCTCAACTTCGCCATCCTGGTGTGGTTGCTAAAACGCTTTCTCTACAAGCCCATTCTCAACGCCATCGACGCGCGAGAGAGCCGGATCGCCGCGCAACTCGCCGACGCCGCGGCGAAAGAGGCCGAAGCCCAGCGGGAACGAGGCGAGTTTCAGCGAAAGAACGAAGAGATTGACCAACAACGCGACGGACTCCTGACTAAGGCACGCCAAGAAGCAGAGTCCGAGCGTCAACGGCTCTTCGAAGAAGCGCGAAAGGCCGCCGACGCCATGACCGCCATGCGGCAAGAAGCATTGAGAAACGATGCCCATAACTTGAATCGAGCCATCAGTCTTCGGACTCAGCAGGAAGTCTTTGCCATCGCGCGCAAAGCCCTCACGGATCTTGCGGCGACGAGCCTGGAAGAGCGCATGGGAGACGTATTCATGCGCCGCTTGCAGGAGATGGACGCCCCGTCAAAGTCGGCATTCGCCGATGCGCTGAGGACAGCGACTGAGCCTGCGATCGTGCGAAGCGCGTTTGACCTTCCGGAGCAACAACGAGCGGCGATACAAAAGGCGCTGAATGAAGCGTTTGCGTTGGATGTCCTCATCCGGTTCGAGACGGCGTCTGATTTGGTCAGCGGCATCGAACTCTCCGCGAATGGACAGAAGGTTGCCTGGAGCATCGCGGACTATCTCGTGTCGCTGGAAAAGGACGTCGGCGAATTGCTGAACAAGCAAGGCAAACCCGAGCCTAAACCCATCTCCGAAGGGCAGTCATGAGTAGCGGGACCGAAAGCCTGCAGGACGTTCTCGACAGCACCTTCGCCGGATTGAGCGAGGCCCGCGAGAAATTTGCACCGCAGTTGACCCCACGCGAGGTTGGCACGGTCACCAACGTCTCCGCCGGCATTGCGAAGGTCTCCGGCCTGGCAGGCGTGGGCTTTGAGGAACTCGTGAAATTTCCCGGCGATGTGTTTGGCATCGCGTTCAACGTGGACGAAGACGAGGTCGGCGTCGTGCTGCTTGGCCAATACTGGCTTCTGCACGCAGGCGATGAAGTCGAACGCACGGGCCGGGTCATGGACGTGGCAGTGGGCAACGACTTGTTGGGGCGCGTCATTGACCCGCTCGGTTTGCCGCTGGATGGCCAGGGGCCTGTATCCGCTGTCGAACGCCTGCCTATCGAACGTCCCGCGGCCCCCATCATGGACCGTGCGCCAGTTAGCGTCCCCCTCCAGACCGGCCTGAAAGTCGTCGATGCGCTCATTCCGATCGGGC
>JBAZRU010000021.1:0-6525 GCA_041662805.1 Candidatus Hydrogenedentales bacterium
GAGCCGGCTGGAAGCCAGCGTTACAACTCACAAAATCAACCGACACAATCCGCTAGTCGTTTTGTAGGAGAAATGCTATCCTGCTTTGCGGAGGTCACGTGGCGGACGGCGTGCCATCAGGGGTGACTTCGCGCTGTTCGGCGTATGATCGCCTTTTCGTATCGAATCGCATTGGGCATTGCGGCGTGGCAGACAGTCCTGTCTTACGTGGAAGCGACACTCGCGACTCCAAGAGAGAGCGGACCATGAGCAGGGAAACGATGACGGCGGGAGTGCTCGTTGAGACCTGCCTTAAGGCGATAGAGGCGGCCTTCGGGTGGGTGGACCGTGTTCAGAGTGGGGGAGACGGTCATGATGCCGCGTGTGTTTTCTGCGAGGCAGGCGGGAAACCGTATGTCGCTCAACGCCCCTCATTTCTTGAGCCTCTGGTCACCGTCTGCTGCACAGAAAAGCGCGTCGTGTACGAGAATAACGGCAGCGCGTCGAGTTCGACAAAGCGCGCCTCCGGCGAATCGTTCATGCTGCGGTCCACGCTTCTCATCCCTTTGCTCTCGGCGGACCGGATCATCGGAATCCTTGGGTTGTCGAACAAGCCGGGCGGCTTTGACGAACACGATACGCTGGTGGCGACGGGTCTAGGCGCACTGGCGTCGAAGATACTCGCGGAAAGCGACGGCGTGGAAAGCTGCGAGAGAGAGAATCGCTTCAAGCGCTTCTTCAATTCGTCTTTGGTGGGGATGGCGGTGACTTCCCCCGACAAGGGCTGGTTGGAGGTAAACGACCGCTTGTGCGAGATTCTCGGGTACTCGAGAGAAGAACTATTCAATTTGACCTGGGCCGACCTTACGCATCCCGACGATCTGCCCGCGGACGTAGAACACTTCAATCGCATGCTGTCGGGAGACTACGATGAATACACGATGGAGAAGCGGTTCATTCGAAGAGACGGCCAAACGATTTGTGCGCGGCTCTATGTGAATAGCGCGCGGAGGCCTGACCGTCGCGTCGAATCGATAGCAGCGGTCATTGAGGACATCACGGAACACCGGTCGCTTGAGAATCACTTACGGCAAGCGCAGAAGATGGAAGCCATTGGCATGCTTGCCGGGGGGATTGCGCACGACTTCAACAATATTCTCGCGGCAATTGGCGGCAATATCGATCTTGCTTTGGAGGACGCTCCCGCGCAAGCGACGGACCTGCAGGGGTTTCTGTCGTCTGCAATGAAGGCGACGCGGCGCGCGAAGGCCCTGGTACAGCAGATCCTGGCATTCAGCCACCAACGGCCGACGGAACGCAGGCCGCTTGATCTGAACATGATCGTGAAGGAAGTGGCGAAGCTGCTTCGGGCATCGCTACCCAGCACCATCGAAATCGAAATTGTGCCCAATGCGAGCCCCTTGGTGGTGTACGCGGACACGACCCAGATTCACCAAGTTCTCATGAACCTCTGCACGAACGCCTATCACGCCATGCGCGACAAGGGGGGCAAGCTGACGGTCTCGCTGGCAACCGGCGTGTATGACGCGAACTGCGGCGTGCCAGCGCCGGGCATCTATGCGCGGATAACGGTGCAGGACACGGGAGAAGGGATGGAAGATGCCTTGTTGCAGCGGATCTTCGATCCCTATTTCACCACCAAGCCCAAAGGAGAAGGCACAGGGATGGGCTTGGCGGTAGTCCACGGGATCGTGAAGAGCCACGGAGGGGCCGTGAAAGTGACGAGCGAGCTTTCGCGAGGGTCCACGTTCGAAGTGCTGTTGCCCGCGGTGACGGAGAGTGCCGGAGACGAGATCGATTTGTCTTTCGACGATGCGCCTCGGGGGCACGGCGAGCGAATTCTGTTTGTGGACGATGAGGAATCGATCATCGACGTTGCGAAAAAACTCCTGGAGCGGCAGGGGTATACAGTTGTGAGCGCAATGGCGAGCCAGGAGGCCTTGGCGATGTTTCGCGCCAATCCCAAATCGTTCGATCTCGTGATCACCGATCAGACGATGCCGCGATTGACGGGCTTGGATATGGCGCGCGAGATCTTGCGGATGAGACCAGACGTGCCAATCATTATGTGTACGGGGTACAGCGAGAAGATAACCGATGAGATTGCCCGCGAGGCGGGTGTGCGACGGCTTCTCCTCAAGCCGGTCCTAGGACCCGTTTTTGTGCAGGCAATTGAGGGTGTGCTAAGTCAACGGGCCTGACGAGGCCTACTCAAGGGGACGAGTATCCGATGGCGCGAGTGCTAATCGTCGATGATGACGAGATGTTTGCGAGTGTCTTGACTCATGCGGTGACGCGCCTCGGGCATGAGGCCGACTCCGTGGGGTCCTGCTCGCATGCGTTGGCAACCGCGAACGCCCATGCCTACGATGTGATATACCTCGACGTGAACCTGCCGGACGGAAATGGTCTGGAAATACTTCCTGCGCTCCGGGAACTGGCTTCGCACCCCGAGGCAATCATCATCACGGGGGCGGGCACCGCGGATGGGGCCTCGCTGGCGATTCGCTCGGGGGCGTGGGACTACATCGAGAAATCGGCGACGCGTCAGGAAATGACATTGCCGCTGGTGCGCGCGCTGCAGTATCGCGAAGAGCGGCAAACCACAAGGACCCGGCTGTTCGACCGCCAGGCGATAATCGGCGAATCTTCAAGTCTTCGGCTTTGCTTGGAGGCCGCGGCCCAAGCCGCGGACAGCGATGCGAATGTATTGATCGTGGGAGAGACCGGCGCCGGCAAGGAGCTCATCGCGACCGCGATCCATGAGAACGGCTTGCGCAAGCGCGGCAATTTTGTGGTTGTCGACTGCGCGGCCCTGCCCGAAACGCTGGTCGAGAGCATCCTGTTCGGCCACGTGAAAGGCGCGTTCACGGGCGCCAATACGGACCGCGAAGGTCTTGTGCGCCAAGCGGACGACGGAACCCTGTTTCTCGACGAAATCGGTGAATTGCCGCTCCAAATCCAGAAGTCATTCTTGCGCGTTCTTGAAGAGCATTGTTTCCGGCCCGTGGGCGGGCATGAAGTCTTTTCGAGCAATTTCCGGCTCATTGCCGCTACGAATCGCGACCTTGAGGCCATGGCCCGCGCGGGAGAGTTTCGCCAGGACCTGCTGTTTCGATTGCGTGTGTTGACGGTGGAAGTGCCGCCGTTGCGCGAGCGCAAGGAAGACATCCGCCACATCGCGATGAGCCACGTAAACATGCTCTGCGAGAAGCACGGTGTTGCAACAAAGGGCTTCTCCCCGGATTTCTTCAGTGTGCTCATGAGATACGAGTGGCCGGGAAATATCCGTGAATTGACCCACGCGATGGACCGCGTCTTCGCTTATGCGCGAGAGGACAACGTCTTGTTCCCGAACCACCTGCCGACGGAGCTGCGCGTGAAGATGGCCTGCGACGGCGTGCAGGCCCGCGCCGGCGCCGCCGTGCTCCCGGCCGGGAATCGTTCGCTACCTGCTTCCCTGCCCCCCATGAAAGATATGCGAGATGTTGCGATTGCTGAGGCCGAGCGGCGCTATCTTCAAGATCTCATGGCGTTGACGGATGGCCAGATCGGCGAGGCATGCAAGATTGCGGGAGTGTCCGTTGCTCGCCTATATGCGTTGTTGAAACAATATGAGATCCCGCGAAGGAAGGCTGGGGTTTAGGGTCTGGGGTTTAGGGTCTGGGGTCTGGGGCGGATTTGAGACCTGAGATTTGAGATCCGAGATTTGAGATCTCCTCGGCCCATGGCGCGAATTCGTCTGCGATTCTCTTGCCTTCGTGGGGACCTGTCTCCCTATGCAAACCGGCCGATGCGAAACAGCCCGATGGGATAATCCGTGCGGCCTTGGGTGGAAAGGTCGGCGAGGATCTCGCCAATGACAGAGGCGAACTTGTATCCGTGACCGGAAAAGCCGCCGGCGACAACGACGTTGTCGTGATTGGGATGGCGGTCGACAATGAAGTGACGGTCGGGGGACATGGAATACATGCATACGCTGAAGCGCGTGCGGTGGGCTTCCATGCGGGGGAACGTCTCCTGCAGAAATTGCCGGATGCGGGTTTCGTCGTCGGGTTCCAGGCCCCGGTTGAGTTCGTCGGGATCGTCGACAGGGTTTCCTCCCGTATGCTCGGCGATCTTCATGCCTTCTTCCGAGAACGCGGGAAATCCGTAGAAGGAACCGAACTCACGTTCGACGTAGTACGCCGGAAACTCCGGCCCGCGATACTCCTCGATATTCGAGGCGGTATACCAAAGCTGCACCTTGCGCAGCACGTGAACGGGTGCGCCAAGTTCGGTCAGCATCGATGCGGCCCACGGGCCCGCCGTCACCACCAGCCGTTCGGCGGCCAGAACGCCGCGTTCCGTCGTGAGCGTGACGCCATTGCTGTCCGCATGCCATGCAAGCACGTCCTGATGAATGAGTACGTCCGCTCCGTGCTGCTGGGCGAGTGCGACCTGCAGCTCGATGCACGACTCGACCAGAAGGTAGCCGCCGACCGGATCGATGTACACCACGTGTTCTTCAGGAAGGGCGAATTGCGGATATCGCCGTTGCGCTTCGGTGGTGTCGATGCGTTCGTGGGGGAGGGCGCTCTTGGCGTAACACGATTCCAGCCCCGTGATCACTTCGGAGTCCGGCGCGCCGGAAAGCAGGAGGCCGCTACGGACGAGCAACTGCCGCCCGCATGCGGCCTCCAAGTCTTCCCACAAATCATAGGCATGGTCCAGCAGCGGCACGTAGTCCGGGTGCTCATGATACGCCTTGCGAATCATGCGGCATCCGCCGTGCGAACTGCCTTTGTCGTGCGCAATGCCGTGCCGCTCGACCCCGCACACGCGCAAACCCCGCTTGGCCAGGCTGTAGAGCGTGGCGCTCCCCATTCCTCCAAGTCCGAGAACGATTGCGTCGTATGTGGTCCGGGTCATGTGTACGCCTCTCGCGCGGAGGCGCGGCTGCATCCTACTTCTTGGACTTGCCGCCCTTCTTGCGTTGTTTGTTGAGCGCCTCGTAGGCCTCTCGATTTTTCTTCCACAACGCCTTCATCGCCTTCATCTCGGCGTTTGGCGTTACATGCGTAATCGTCGTCTGCTGCTTGGGCTTGTTGTCCCAATCGCCTTTGACGTCCTTCAGCACCGGCATGCGCTTGGCCACGGACGGCACCTTCGATGCCGCCGCAGGCTTGTCCGCATACCAATAAGCCACCGTGCTCATCTCGTTACAGAGATGATTCGCGTGGCCGTGTTCGATCGTGACTTTGATCGATTTATTGTAGCGGACCGGGTTTTCGATGTGGTGCACGTAGCTTGTCTGATAGCCGCCGGTGTTGCTCTCGTGGATCGACGATCCGTTGCGCATGAACGTGTTCGGTTGCATGCCCCACGCATGGTTCAAGTAGTCCTCGCTCCCGGTGCCGTGCAGATCCGGCGGCCACTTGTATCCGTCCACCCAGATCATGTCGTCGCCTTCGCCCCACCACGTGCGCTGGAAGTTCGTCACGCTGATGTTGCACCCAACGTAATGGCCCCGGCCTTCCGTCTCCAGGATGACGTAGTTGTTGTTCCACGCGAGCCGTTCTTTGTTCGCAACGTCTGCTTCGGGGCGGTTCACCCAAATCTCATGGCCCCAGCCGCCGAATGGATTCTCGCGGCGGAATTCGGCGTGGAAGTACATCTCGTCCTCGGGCAACGGATCTTTGTATGTTTCGTAGTCGATGTAGAAATACTGGCCGTGCACGTCCGGACTCTCGTTAATCAGCTCGACGAGCGCGCGCTCGCGGAAAGGCATCTGCGCGTAGCAATTCAATGCGCAACCCTCGTTGAATCGATTGTTGTTGAACGTCGACGCGCTGAACAGAAACGACTGGTAGGAATTCACGATGCTGTGGCCAAGCCCGAAGAAATCGCCCAGCGGAACAAGCACGCTCGCATGCGGCGCGTTGTCCCACGTGATTCGAAGCAAGCATTCGCGGTAATGGTGCCGTTGCGTCATCCAAATATGGAGGATGCGTCCAGGCCCTTTGATATCGGCAAGCACGCGCGTTTCGCCGGGCTGGATCTGCCAGGCGTCCGCATTATGGCCGGTGACGTCCCACGAGGAACACCGTCCGGACTTTGCGGGGCGCCGCTTGGTAAGAAGGTCGTACATATCATTCTCCCTCCCGCCTGTGCGGGAAATTACCGACTAGAGACATTCACGTGTGAATACAACCGCAGGCCCCCCCTGTACCGTTGCATTCGCCTGTGGAATGATATGAGTGCTCGCCAGGCACGAATTGGAGCGCGCGCGCAATGCGCGGTGCGCGGCTCCAGGAAGGTCGCTTATTTCACCTCCCTGCTTTGCTCGATGCGGTACGCGATTCCTCGCGCATTCATGAGCACATCGCGGTCGACGTGGGCCAGGTCCGATGGCGTGGGCTGGATGCCGCACTCCTCGAACAAGCGCATCGACGCCGCCTGTATGCGTTGCTGCACGAACGCCGTCAACGCTTCACCCTCCAACTCGGACCTCATGCCTTCGTGCATGGCTGCTTCGAGGTGGTC
>JBAZRU010000021.1:6535-21065 GCA_041662805.1 Candidatus Hydrogenedentales bacterium
GCGACTTCCGTCACGATACCGAAGTGGCTGAGGCACAAGCGGTCTGCGCCGCTGTCCAATATGCGCTGCGCGGATGCGCGGGCCGCCTGGGGATCGAAATCCGTCGGCGGACTCGAAAAGTAAATGTACGGCATGGAGCCGTGCTGGATGCTCGGGTAGTGCATGCCGAAGGCGTCTCCGGTGAACGCGCTTCCGCTTGCCAAATCGATGACGGCGATGTGGTGCTTGGCATGCCCCGGCGTGTGCAGGAACAGCAGCGTGCGCTTTCCGAACCGGAGCTTCTTGCCGTCTTCGACGGGCTTTACGCGGGAAGGGCGAATGGGCTCGACGCAACCGTAGAGCGTGTCGAATACGTCGCGGCCGTATACGCGAAGCGCGCTTTCCACCAAGCGCGCCGGATCGACCAAATGGCGTTCCGCGCGCGGATGACACAACACCTTCGCCTTGGTGCAATGCTTCAGCAGTGCCGCCGCCCCGCCGCAATGATCGAGATGCGCGTGCGTGACGACGACGTAGCGGACGCAATCCGGCGTCAATCCCTGTTCCTCGATCGCGCGTAGCAGCATCGGCACGGCGAGCGCCGTATTTGTATCGACAATGGCTGCCTGGCCGTCTTCAACGATGAGATAGGCCGCGGCGCTCTCGGGCGCGCGATAGTGGCAATCCACCGTGATCACGGTACCCGGCTCTCGACGCTGCATGTTCACTTCCTTCCTTTGCCTTGGAGCGCTTCCGCAACGGTTCACTCCAAGCGTGAGCGAATTGTTGCACACCCCGGCGTTGCATCGCGAATCTCTCACCGCATCTCGGGCGTCCTTGCCTGCCTCTGCGCGCGATTGTTCCCGTATCCGTCCACACTTCACAAACACATACCGGCGAGGGCTATGAACCCCTCGCCGGTATGAAACGAAACCGTCTATGTTGGCCGGACTACTTCTTCGTGCGATACTCAATCTGGTGCAAGTCGATGGCACGGCCGGGTCCGCCGAACTTCAGGCCGCTGTCGATAACGATGTACGTGCCATCGTCGCCGTTGATGCCACCGGTGAATTCGAGCGCGTTCCTGTGCAGGAAGGAACCGTCTTCAAGCGCTTCGCCCGCGAACAGATGTTCGACGCCGAGCGCAATGTAGAAGTCTTCCGAATAGCTGTAGCGCAACCACAACAACACGGTCGTGCCGATGTCGTCCGAGCCTTCTTCGGAGAAGAAGCTCAGCGCGGGTGCGAGGGGAATGCGGAAGCGCCCGATTTGCCACATGGAAGGCATTTCAAAGGGTTCATCCACCCAGAAATGCGACACGAGCAAGGATGCCGTCACGGCCTCGGTCAACTGTGTTTCCGCGCCGATACGCAACTGCTTGAAGTTCGACATGTCTTGGCCTACGTCGAGCGTCCAGCTATAGACCGTACCCGAGAACAAGCGGTTGAACGAGATGCTCGAATCGGGACGGTCGATGGGATTCAACCAATCGCCAAAGGTCACGTCCCGGTTGTCCTCGCCCGACATCCACGCGCCGCCCACTTTGATGCGAGGCTTCATGAAGACGTTCTCGAAGGTATGGCCGACTTCGAAGTCCATGCCCCACGCGTCGGTGCGGGCGCTGTCGTCGCCGTAGGTGAAGCCGTTCGGAACGAATCCGACGCCGACCGCATCCATCTCTCCGAACTGGTAGGCGGCTTCCAAGTCATAGTCCCACCCCAGCGCTTTGCCCGTCAGACGCGTGCCAACGGTGTGCAGGTAGGACGGATCGTAATTGTCGCGTCCGAAGAAGTCTTCAAACCATTCGACCGGCGCCGAAGAATCGGTGTCGTTCAGGCTGCGGCCATCGCGAACCAGGAAATAGTACGCGGTAACATTGAGCCAGTCGGCTGGCTTGAACGTGGCGTGCGCCCCATAGAAATCCACGTCGCCATCTTGTTCTCCCACTCCGCCTTCCGCCAACTTCGTCGCCCACGCGTCGATTTCCCACAGATCGCCGTGATACATCAAGCGGACGCCGTCGAAAGTGATTGACAGAGTCGCGGCAATGTAGTCGCTGACGAGCCACCGCTTGTCGATGGCGAGTGGCTGACGGCCAATGCGCAGCGTGAGGGGCATGTCGAAAAGGTTCTCTACGTCGATGAACGACTGCGTGACCTCGACATCGTTCGAGGTCTGCGCCCGGAAGTCGGCGCCCGTCACATAGTCGGAACGGAAATCCTCGCCCCAAATGTCGAAGGACTCGAGAATCACCGTCGCATTCACGTTGTTGGTGAAATCGGCATTGAAGTCCAAGCGCGTCTTCTGTTCGACCAGTTCGCGATCCGTGACCCGCTCGTCGAACGAGTACCGGCTACGGGTGCCGAACGGTCCAATTGGCCGCCTTGGCAGGAAGAAGTTCGGTACGCGATCCAGGGATACGCCCCCCGGCAACGTGTCGTCGTACACGTTGTGCCAGTACCGCGCACGCAACCGGATTTCGCCGCCCACGACAATGTTCTGCAGTTCGGCCTGGGCATCGAAAACGCCCGAAATCTCCGCCGCCCTGCTGCCGAACTGGCCGCTGCCGAGCACGGTGAGGCCTAAGTGGAGGCAAGCGCCAAGCGCTACCCCCCAGAGAAGCACCCCCAAAACGCCTCTCTTCCTCCGCACATCTTTCCCAGTCATGATGCCTCCTTCCGCATGTTAGTATTGCGCAAGTCTATGGATTGGGACCCCTTATGCTACGTAATCTCGACTCCCCCCACGCGGGGTTCGCCGGATTCTCCCTACGGGAAGTTAGTTTAGCGCGGCTTTCTTACTTTGGCAAGCATTTGTTCGTCAACATTTGTCACGCATAAGGAATTAGTCTTGCTAGATAAGCCTGAATTGCACGAGGTGGACGTTCACAACCAAACAGAAAATGCCCTTCTCGACGGACTGTGTAATGGTAGGGACGTTTCGCCGAAACGTCGGTGATTCTGTGTTGAGGCGGTTCCTCCGTCGAATGCCTGTGATATACTCCGGTCGCTTCGAGGCAGGCTGCACCAAAACCGGGGTATTCCACATGAGAATCTCGTCGTATTTCGCCAAAGACTTATTCAGCGGAAAGACTGTCTTCGTCACAGGCGGGGGCAGCGGCATCAACTTGGGAATAGCCAAGTGTTTCGCGACTCTTGGGGCGTCCATCGGCATTTGCGGTCGCACGCAAGAGAAACTGGACAGGGCCGCCGAGGAACTCCGCGCTTTGGGGGCGAAAGTCTGCGCTGTGCCGGCGGATGTGCGCGATTTTGCGGCGCTGGAGGCCGCCATCGCCAAATCGGAGCATGAAGTTGGCCCCATGAGTACGCTTGTGTGCGGAGCGGCCGGGAACTTCCCTTGTCCGGCCGAGGCCCTTAGCCCTAATGGATTCAAAGCAGTTGTGGATATCGACTTGCTGGGGTCGTTCAACGCCAGCCGGGCGGCCTTGTCCCAGTTGCAGAAGACACGTGGGAATATCATCTTCATTTCAGCCGGGCAGGCCTTTCTGCCCTACATGGCGCAATGCCACGTGGGTGCGGCAAAGGCGGGTATCGACAACCTCATGCGCTGCCTGGCGCTCGAATGGGGCGGCTACGGAATCCGATGCAACAGCATCGCCCCCGGGCCTATCGAAGGGACGGAGGGCTTCAACCGGCTCTTGCCCGAGGGGATGCGCGACGCGTTTCTCGAGGCCATTCCGCTGCGGCGCTTTGGCTCGGTGGAAGACATCGGCCAACTGGCCGTATTCCTCTCTTCGCCCTTGGCCGAGTACATCACGGGCGCCTTCATCGTGGCAGACGGCGGCCAGAATCTTCCGGGTTCGGGCATCTTTACGCATCTATTCGCCGAGGCAATGGGTTAGGTGCTCGCACGCGATTTGCGGCCTGTACCCGCATTTGGGTCTGATGGACCCATTCCTGCATAATGTGCTACGGTTGATGGCACATCTTACTGGAGGCGGCGCTCGTAGGTGCATGCGCGGGCGTCATCGGCTGTGACCAGCCATTCCCATGCGTGGGGCGGTATAACCGTCGATTACAGTTGACGGTCAAGCGGAGAGGGATCGTGGAAGTCTACGTTCGCAAGCGCAAACCCAATATGTCTTTTAAGCTCATTGCCATTCCGGCGATGACGTTCATCGTAGGATTCGGATTGTGTTTCGGTTTGTTTGCGGGACCACAATCGCCCGCGCCGACGGACGTAAGCCAAGCAACGCCAACCGAACCCGAGCCAGCGTCACCGGAACCTACGACCAACGATCCATCCGATCCTTCCACTCCGCCCGCTTCCATTTCGGGAGAACCCGCGGAACCTCCATCCACCCCCAGCGAACTCGATGCCCTCGAGGACCTATGGCCCGCGCGTCATTTGATTATTGCCGTGCAGGGAACAACGCTCGACGATGCGACGAAATCGCTGCTCACTGACCTGAAGCCCGGCGGCATCGTCCTGAACGCGGCAAATATCGCGTCCAAAGAGCAGACCGCGGCGCTTGTCGGCGCCATTAAGCAGGCGGTTGGACTTGGGACCGATGTCGCGAGTCTGCCAATTATTGCCGTGGACGATGAGAGCGAGGTCCTGGCGAAACTTGGACTGAAGAAGGTCCCCTCCGCGCCGGACATGGCCGCGAGGTCGCTGAAAGACGACAGTCTTGAGTATCCCCGAAGCGCTGGGGCGACGGTCGCCCAAGCATGTGCAGCCGCGGGAATCGGCGCATTGTTCGGGCCTTCGTTGGATATTTACGAGCCGTCCGCGGGCGATGCCATGAAGGCGCGCACCTTCAGTGGGAATTCCACGGTGGTTGCGGCAGTCGGATTGGCTTTTGCGGACGGGCTGACCGCGGGCGGCGTCATCCCCGTGGTGAAGCACTATCCCGGCATCGGCAGTTGTCCCGAAGACCTGAACGACAAACCCGCCGTGCTCGCCAAAAAGACCATCAACGATTTGACCAGTGTCGTGTTTCCATTCCAAGAGGCGGCAAGCCGGAAGATCCCGGGGCTTCTGGTGTCGCACATCGTCGTCCCTGTCTTGGATACAGTCGTCGATCGGCCCGCCTCGCTTTCGCCTGTTGTTGTCTCCAGGACTCTCCGTGAGACATGGGATTACCGGGGAGTCGTCGTTGCCGACGACATGTCGCTCGGCTCCATCGCGAAAACAACGCCGCTCGACAAAGCCGCGGTGGCCGCTCTGAAGGCCGGGTGTGATGCCATCATTATTCAGAACGCCGCGCCGGAAGAGATTCGAGCCGTATGCACGGCCATCGAAGCAGCCATAAACGCCGGGGATACGGCGCAGGCTCCTTCGCCCTCGCAAGTAGACCAGAGCAATCCCTCGCAGGCGACATCCACGCTTTCACGCGCGATGTTGTCAAAGAGCAAGAAACGGCTCGACGTGTGGCAGCAGTGGCTCCGCAAGCCGCCGCGTTTGGAGGGCGAGCTGCCCAAGTTGCCGAACAAGAATGAAGTGAAGCAGGAAGAAGCGTCGAGTGCCGCGCAGGAGACTGTCGCGCCCGGCACGGAGATCGTCCACGTCGTGGAGAAGGGCGAAATGCTCTCGCGAATCGCCTCGAAGTATGACGTGACGACGAAGCAAATCGAGAAATGGAACAAGCTCAAGAGCCGCAACATCCGGGTTGGCCAGAAGTTGAAGATCTACCCCGCGGGCGAACCCGCCGAGCCTTCGCCTGAACCAACGCCGGCACCCGAGACCCCTGCGCCAGAAGCACCCGCGCCACCGGCCCCGCAAGCTGAACCTGAGCCTGCGCCGGCTCCCACGGAATCCGCGCCCGTCGCCCCAGCGGAACCTCCTTCCGAAGGCGTGCCGGCAACGGCGCAGCCGCCGGATGAGGAACCGCCGCATGAGGCGAACGCACCCGCGCCCGAAGGCAGCAAGGCCCTTACGCATGCGGTCAAGAGAGGCGAGAGTCTCGGTGCGATAGCGAAGAAGTACGGTGTTACCTATCAAGACCTGATGGAGTGGAACGGTCTACCCGACACGAAGCTTTCGGTCGGGCAATTGCTCGTGGTCAACGTGCCCGAGGGCTTCACGCTTCCCGAAGAGAAACCGGCAGATGAGGCCGCGCCTGCACCCTCGGAAACGCCCGCGCCTGAAGAAACGCCCGGCACGGAAGCAGCCGCGCCCTCCGCCGATACTGAAACCTATACGGTCCAACGTGGCGACAACTTGTCGAAGATCGCCGACAAGTTCGGGATCACGGCGGACGATTTGCGCAAGTGGAATGCCCTGGAGAGCGACAGCTTGCAAGTGGGCGACACGCTGAAGGTGAAGGCGCCCGCGCAGTAGCAGTGCCCAGCGGGACGCTCTGTTGTTCGCGTCGATCATTTGTCTCGTGCCGCGATTCGCATCATTCAATTGGAACTCCATGCATTTGACGCTTCACACAGACTACGCATTGCGTATGCTCCTATTCCTCGCGATTCGCGAAGATGGCGCGACCATCGGCGAGATTGCCGCGCGGTATCGCATCTCCCGTAACCACTTGGTCAAAATCGCGCATGCGCTTGGCAAGAAGGAATTGATTCGGACGACACGAGGCCGAACGGGAGGGATGCACCTCGCCCGGCCTGCCGCGCAAATCAATCTTGGACAGGTGGTGCGCTTGATGGAGCCGGACTTTCACATCGTGGAATGCTTCGACAAGTCGCGCAACACCTGTGCGATCGCGCCTGCCTGCGAACTGCGCCGTGTCCTGTATGACGCACAACAAGCCTTCCTGAGCACGCTCGACAAATACACCCTGGCGGACCTCGCCACCAACGGCGATGAACTGCTTGTGCTCCTGGGCGGGGGCGAATAGGCGCTTTCGGCCCTACCCTCACGACGTTCATTGCATTGGTAGCGACGTTTCGCCGAAACGTCCGCAGGTGAACGTGGTCCGCTGCAACGCGAATAGGCGCTTTCGGCGAAAGCGCCCTGCCTGCTGCAAAAGTGGACTATATGCATAAGGCAGCGGTATCGGCTACAATGGAAGCCAGTCTTAGCCGTAGTAAGAGGGATTTGTCGAAATTCCTGGCAAATCAAGGAGGCCATGAACACCGCACACCCACTTCAGTCAGTCGCTTTGGTCGGCACGTATGTCCCGCGCAGATGCGGTATAGCGACATTTACCAAGGACTTGAGAGACGCCCTCGTCAACGATACGAATCTCTCCACCTTCGTCCTGAGTCTGGACGACTGTCCGGAAGGGTACGACTATCCGGATGAAGTCCGATTCCAGATTCAGGCACATCAACTGCGCGACTACCTCCTTGCCGCAGACCTCGTAAACATCAATCAAGTCGATGTGGCGATGATTCAACATGAGTTCGGGATTTTCGGCGGGCCATCAGGTAAACACATTCTGGAGTTTGCACGGCGGGTTCGCATGCCTTTGATCACGACCCTGCACACCGTGCTGCGCGATCCGAACAACGAACAAGAACTGCACATGCGCGAACTCATTGAACTGAGCGACCGCATGGTGGTGCTTTCGGAGTTGGGGCGCACGATCATGCTCGAACGCTACAGCGCGCCTCCCGAGAAAGTCGCGGTGATCCCCCACGGCATTCCGGATGAGCCGTTCGTGGATCCGGCCTTCTACAAAGATCTGTTTGGACTCGAGGGACGGACCGTCATGTTGACCTTCGGTCTGCTCTCCCCCGGAAAGGGGATTGAGGTTGTGGTGCAGGCCATGCCCAAGATCCTTGAGAAGCATCCCGAAGTCGTGTACGTCGTTCTTGGGGCAACCCATCCTCACGTGTACAAGCGCGAGGGAAACGCGTACGTGAAATCGTTGGAGCGGCTGGCGGCGCGCCTGGGAGTCGGAAAGAACGTCCGCTTCCACACGCGCTACGTGACGCTCGCGGAGTTGTGCCGCTACTTGGGTGCAGCCGACCTATACGTGGTTCCGTACTCGAACAAAGAGCAGGTCGTGTCGGGCACGTTGGCATACGCTTTGGGTATGGGCAAGACGGTGATCTCTACGCCGTTCTATTATGCGGAAGAGATGTTGGCGAACGACCGGGGACGTTTGTTCCCATTTGGCGATTCGGAGAAGCTTGCGGAAACGGTAGTGGAACTGCTGGGCGACGAGTTGACGCGAAATGCCATGCGCAAGAAGGCGTACATGGACTGCCGTCACATGGTGTGGCGCGAAGTGGGCCGCAGCTATCGGCGACTGGCGGAAGAGATCATACGCGAACGCCGCTCGCAGCCGAAGCCGGTTTCGTCGTATCACCGGGAGCACCATCCGTACTTGGGTGGCGTGCCCGAGATCGATCTTCGCCATTTGCGCACGCTGACCGACGATACGGGGATTGCGCAGCATGCGATGTACTGCGTGCCGGATCGCAATCACGGGTACTGCACCGACGACAATGCGCGGGCGTTGATTACCGCAATACGGTATTACCATCTGACGCGGGACGATTCGATTCTGCCTTTGGTCAACACGTACTTGTCGTTTCTGCATCATGCCTTTAGCGCGGAGGCAAAGCGGTTCCGCAATTTCATGAGCTATGACCGCCATTGGTTGGAAGAGGTCGGCTCCGAAGACGTGCATGGCCGAGCCATCTGGGCGCTGGGATTGACGGTAGCGATCGCTCCCAACGAGGCGTTAAGGACCATTGCAAGCCGCATCTGCATTGAGGCCCTCGCGACCATGGAATCGACGCAATCGCCCCGAGCCTGGGCGTTCGCGTTGGTGGGTATCCACGCGTATTTGGCGCAATTCGGCGGCGACGGCCTGGCTCGGCGCATTCGTGCCGATCTCGCCGAGCGGCTGCACGAAAAGTTCCGGATACACGCAACGGACGAGTGGCCTTGGTGCGAGGATACCGTCACCTACGACAACGGGAAGATATGCCACGCGCTTATTTTGAGTGGCCAATGGCTGCCCAACTCGGAAATCGCGCAGATGGGTCTACGTTCGCTTGAATGGCTGGTGCGTTTGCAGTTGGACGCCCAAGGAATCGTTAGCCTTATCGGGAACCAGGGGTGGCTTGAGCGATCGGGAGAACGCGCGCGATTCGACCAACAGCCCGTGGAAATATTGGCGCTCGTCGAGGCCTGCGCCGAGGCGTACCGATACACCGGCGAGGCCATCTGGCGGGAACGGGCGCGTCAGTTTCTTGGATGGTTCCTGGGCAACAACGACACGCAGTCTTTGGTGTACGACAATACGACGGGGGGATGCCGCGACGGCCTGCAACCCGACGGCCCGAACTTGAACCAAGGGGCCGAATCGACGCTTTCCTGGTTGTTGTCGTTGCTTACAATCGCGGAAATCGAAGAGAGCGCGCTCGCGTCCGACCTCGCCAAGCGGTTGCTGCTCACGGATAAGACGTAGACTTTCTTTTGACTCCCACGGGCGGATGCCGGGAAAAAGACTCGGCGCCCAGTACCCGACAAGGATTCTCGCAATGCGAACACGTACCCCTTCCAGTCGCAACGGCCGCGTCCCTGTGCGTCACCTCAGCCAGAAGCTCAAGGCCGATCCAAAGCGCGTAATTGCATTGCCATTCGACTTGGGCGCCCATTCGCGCGTGGCCCCGATATTCGCGTGCGTGGAAGCCATGCCCGAGGCGGAGGCCGCGCGGGCGTTGTCCGCGGTTCGCCGGGATTTCAGCGCAAGACACAGGGATTTCGAGGAGGACTTGCGCGCCAACTACATTTCCGCGGCGACGATTATGGGCGAAACCGTCGGGTATTCGGAAACGAAGCGGCTGCTGCTCGGCGCGTACTTCACGCAGGAGTATTCGATTCAATCCGCTGCGCTGTTCAATCCAAGCATTGTGCCGCACCCGGACCAATCTGATGCGCCTCCGGGAGGACTGCGGTTCGTGATGAGCCTGCGTGCGGTGGGTGAAGGACACATGTCGTCGACGGTCTTTAAGACAGGGACGGTCTTGTCCGATTTGCAGGTGGAAATCGATCCAAGGAGCACGTATTCCACCCGAACACGCTCGGTTCCAAACAAGGAGTATGTGAAGTCCTTGTTTTCCCGAAGACTCTGCGAGATGGGCGTGGACATGACGATGGCGAATATCGTGCTCGACCGATTGGCCGAGCAGTTCACGATGCGCGAATGCGACGATGCGATCTCGTCGGCCGAGCAGGAACACGGTGAGTTGGCATCGCTGGCGAATGCCGTCGGGGCCATCGAGTGGCTGGCGCGGGCCAACTACGACTTGTACTTGTCGGACGAGGACCGGATAGCCGACCTCGTGTTGTTTCCGCGGAGCGTCAGCGAATCGAAGGGCATCGAGGACATGCGCCTGGTACGGTTCACCGAGGACGACGGAACGTCGCGCTATTATGGAACCTATACGGGATTCGACGGCCAGCGCATTCTGCCGCTCATGATGGATACGTCAAGTTTTCGCAGACTGCACATTCACACCTTGAACGGTGCGGTTGTGCAGAATAAGGGCATGGCCTTGTTTCCGCGCCGACTTAACGGGCATTACGCCATGTGCTCGCGAATCGACGGACGCAATCTCTTCCTCATGTATTCGGATCATGTTCACTTCTGGGAAAGCGCCACGATGCTGGCCACCCCGAAGTACTCCTGGGAATTGCGCCTCATGGGCAACTGTGGATCGCCTCTCGAAACACCCGAAGGCTGGCTGCTGCTCACGCACGGCGTGGGACCTATGCGCCGCTACTGCATCGGGGCCATGCTGCTCGATCTCGAGAACCCCTTCGAGATTCGCGGGCGGCTCCGAGAGCCGCTAATCGTCCCCTTGGAAAGAGACCGCGAAGGCTATGTGCCCAACGTCACATATTCGTGCGGAGGCCTCATCCACGCAGGGCAAATGTTGCTGCCCTATGCCGTTAGCGATTCGGCGACCCGGTTCGCCGCCGTGGCGGTGAATGACCTGATTGCGCAATTGTTGGCGGATGGCCCCTGACGGGCCAGGGTCGAGGACGCTCCAGCTTTCGCTCCCCTTGATGAGCTATGCGACCGATCCGCCGGATCCGACTGATCCAGTCTGTCGGGCTTTGCTTAACCGACATGTGTAACTCCTTATGTATCAATGGTGCTCGTCTCGCGATCCGAAGTGCAACACCGTTGATAAAAAAGGACTTACAACGAAAGTCCGACAGACTCGATCAGTCCAATTCTTCACTCCCTCCTCAACGCTGCGTCCCCGTCTTCCGAAGACGCGGCCACTCAGAGCGATCCTCCAAGGCCTGGCCGCAGACGGTTCTGGATAGAGGATACAAATCCGCGGAACAAGCCGTATGCGATGAGGAGGGTAACGAAACACCGAAAGGCGGCCATGAAGAAGGATGTGACGATGAGCGGCAAGAGGAACAGAGACTTGTCCAGCGTGGAATCCGAAAGATTGCTGAGGGCATCCATGCCGATCCCCATCATGCCTCCTCCCAAGCAGCCGAGGAAGAACCCGGCCACGATGTAGTACAAGGCTGCGGCGAGAGTCGCAAGTGGCGGCGCGAGATTTCTTGCGGAGCCGGCGCTGGAACAGGCGATCACCACAATCAACACGAGACGGGTTGAGGCATCAAGGGTCGCCACGGTTGCGTAGAGCGCGAACAATACGACATGTCCCCACTCCAGAGCGGCGAGCGCCTCCATGCCCGAAGCGAAGAAGGCGAACACGGAGGTGGCGAGGGTGTTGATCGCAAGCGCGGGCAAGAACACAAGAGCGCGCTTGAATTGGGAATGAACGATGGCGCGCGCGAGGGCCCTGTCGTCTGCTCCCGTCACGAACAGCAAATCCAGGTCGCCCTTACGCCGAGCCATGGTCAACGTTGTTGCCGCGTCGTATGCGACGATGAGCGTGGCCAGAAGTCCGACGAATCCGAAGGGAAGCAAGGCGACGAGGATGCTCACTACCATGACGATAGTGGCGCCCGGTCCTTGAAGCATGCCCGCCCCGTATTCCGTCGCGGTGGCGCCGTAGAGCCGGGCGAGTGGAGTCAATCGAAGGGATGCCGGAAGCCAGGGGAGCGTCCACGCCTTGCGCGAACGCCGCGTCTTCCGTTTCGACGGCGTTGCCTGTATCCGGCGGAGGAGGGTAACACTCATCAACGTTGTCGCCACGGCAACGGCAAGGCAGCACATGACAAACGGGACGCCGAGCCACCACGTCTTTTCGCTGTCGTCCACGAATGGGGATAGACCCGGCAATAGTACAACCAGGCCTGCACAACACACCAGGCTCGCGCCCAGGACAAGAATGTACGCATCGGCAGCGCGGCGTGCGACCGTCGATGCGAGAACTCCCGACGTAATCATGACGAGATTGATGCTGCTGATTACGGCGAGGTCGTAGAGCGAGGCCTGGATGGTGATTCCCCCGAGAAACGCGGCGATTCCCTGAAGAGGAAGGCAGCCCAGAATGAGCAGTTCGCTCTGGATGAAAGCCGCAAACACTTTCGCGAGCACGAGGTCATGGGCACGGCAATTGGCAAGCAGGAGCAAATTCAGCGTGTTTTCTTGCCGCTCGCGCGCGATAGCGCCCGCGGCGAAGAGCGGCGCGGCCAGAAGCGCCGCCGCCAACTGAAAGATCAGCAATGTGCGCCGGAGCACACTACCGGCTATTTCGGCGGCGACCCCGGCATCCTGCTGCGTCTGGGTCGGAACCGCGAACATCAAGACGATAAGGCACAGGATGGCGGGGACCGTGCGCAACCAGTAGGTGGACGTCTTGCGCCCGCTTCGCGTTAGTTCGAGCGCCACAAGGGGCATATGAATCGTCATCGCGCGCTACTCGTCCGCAAGTTCGGCGGCGGGGTCATTGCCAGTTCCCTCGCCACGCGACGGGTCGGTCAGCTTGAGGAAAGCATCTTCAAGCAGAATCTCCTCTTCCTCTATCGTGAGTACGTTGAAGCCGTTCTGCACAAGCCTGGCCGCGATGAAACTGAAATCGACGACATCGTTCGCGAGCGTCAGCGTGATGGCGTTGCCCGCATATGCCGCGGTCTGCACGGCGTCCTGTTCCGCGAGTAGTTCGCACGCGCGTTGCGCATCGCCAAGCACCTTCACCTCGATACGAAGACAACTCCGGGCCTGCGCCAATGCATTGTCGATAGTCCCGTTGTACAGAACCGTCCCATTGTCGAGGATGCAAATGCGCGTGCAGACCGTGCGCAATTCCGAAAGGATATGCGACGAAATGAGGATAGTCTTGCCCATTTCGCGCAGCACATTCATGACTTCGAGGATTTCGATGCGCGCGCGCGGATCGAGTCCCGAAGCGGGCTCGTCGAGAATGAGCAACTTGGGATCGTGGACCAGGCAACGGGCAAGGCCAAGACGTTGGCGCATGCCGCGCGACAGGCCTTCGATGGGGCGCTCGCGCAGTTCGCGCAACCCCGTCAAATCCAGACAGTCCTTCACGACGCGGCTGCGGTCCGGCTCGACAATACCGTATGCGGCGGCAAAGAACTCCAGGTATTCGTGAACCATCATGTCGCGGTATGCCCCGCCTGAATCGGGCATGTACCCGATTAGCGGACGTATGCGTTCCTCTTCGCCGTGCACGTTGAGGCCGAACACGCTAGCGCGCCCGACGTCGGGCCGTAGAAGCGTTGCGAGGATACGCATAATGGTCGTCTTGCCCGCGCCGTTCGGCCCGATCAGACCGCAGACCTCGCCCGGGCCGACGGCAAACGAAACGCCGCGCAGCGCCATGGTCTCGCCGAACGCCTTGATCACATCTCTTACATCAACAACGGCATTCATCCGCTTTCGAACCTCATGGGCCGTCTTGCTCCGGATAGACGACCACTTCCAGTCTCTCTTTGCAGATTCCCTCAAGCAATGAGCCATTTACTGTCAGAGCGTCCGTAGACTCTTTCATGATTGTCGCGACGAGAATGACGGCTCCGCGTGCAAGAGCCGCTTCCCCATTCATCTCGCGGAGGAGAGGGGAAGGTGGGCCGGATGGCCCAACGGAAGAACCCATTCTAAGGAACGACCAGATATATAAAGCGTCCGGATAATGCTGGGAAGCGGTCTCCGTCATGACCACCGAATTCTCGCTTCCCGCCTCAATTGGTCCTGCGACGCTCCAGACCCTATCTCCAAAGCAGAACCTGCAATTGTGTAACGGGACGCCGCCCGAGTTCGCGATGTGGGCGACCCTGACTCCCTCTCTCATCTCGATCCGGATCGTGACGGGAGACGGAATGTTGACCGTTGTGCTTGAAAGGTAGACACGGTAGTTCCAGATGGGCAGATGGTCCGTGACCGAGAAGGGGGCATTGCCGATGCAGGGCGCGGGCTGCGCGTTCAAAATGCCGGCACCGGGCCGAATAGGCTGCATCAACGATCCCGCGCGGTCGCTCACCACGTAGGTATCCGTTGCCGGAGCAAACAGGCTTGTAAGTGTGCATTGAACCGCCGAGCCGTCAGCGGGGAAGTAAAGGATGCGACGGATGAATTGCGTTTGCATGTCGCCGCCGACAAAGTACTTCGCCCCCAACCAGGACCCTGCCGTGAACACGGCCACTATCGCGGGAAACGTGACCCAGGTCAGAGCAGGCTTCCGGAGATACTTGACAAGGTAGTACTCAGCGGGGC
>JBAZRU010000022.1:0-9735 GCA_041662805.1 Candidatus Hydrogenedentales bacterium
TGTGCGGAGGAAACAACCACGTGATCGAAGGCAACCGCATCCACCACGTGATGCAGGAACTTCACGACGGCGCGGGCATCTACGTCGGCTTTGGCAAAAACATGCGCCTTACGGGCAATTGGATTCACGATATCGAATCCGAAGGTGGCTACGGCGCATCCGCCTACTATCTCGACGAGCAGGCCGAGAATTGCGTCGTCGAAGGCAACTTCTCCACAAACTGCGCCTGGCCTTCCCACAATCACATGGCCAAGAACAACACCATCCGTAACAACGTCTTCATCTGCGAAGGCGACGCCAAAATCACGTTTCCTCGCTCTTCCGAGTTTGCCTTCGCGCACAACGTCGTTATCGCGCAAGGCCGCATAACCGTGACCAACCCCGAAGCCATTGTCTCGATGCCAAACAACATTTTGTTCAGCGAGAAAGGCATCGTGGAAGGGAAGACCCTGGAGAATTACGCGGAGAAGGGCACGGCCAACTTGGTTTCGCGCGAAGGCTCAACCAGCGAAGACCCAGGACTCGTGTCGTGTAAAAACGGCAAGCCCGTTTTCGCACGCACGTCTCCAATCACCAAGCTAGGAATCAAGCCGATTGACGTTAGCAAGGCTGGCCCTAGAATGTGAGCCCTTCAGAGTCCGTATCTTGATTATCAGCGATCTGCCGCAGAAGATCGCCGAGGCATCCACGCTTGTTCCGCTCATTGCGTCAGAGCTCGCGTGCAATCGGCAACACCGAGCCGCTATAACTAGGGTCACGGTCTGCTCATGCATTGCTGCGAGGAAAGAACATGTCCCTATCGGCGTCCCCTGTCCCGTCAACAGCACTGTTCACTGACTTCATGTACCTGCTCCGCGACTACGGAGTTCCGGTAAGCCCTATCGATCTGCTGGAGTTGAACCGCGGCCTGGACCGCGGCATCGTTTCCTCGCTCGACGACTTGTTTGTGTTTTGCCGCCTGACTTTCGTGCGGCGCAAAGAGCACATGGATGCATTCGAGCGTGCATTCGCGTTCCACTTTTTCGGTATTGATATCCCGCAAGTCCCAGAGGGGGATATGGAGTTGCTGCGCACCAAGGCGTTTCGAGAATGGCTTGCGAAACAGATCGCCGAGGGCAAGCTACCCGAGCGTGCCGTGTATACGATGACTCCAGATGAACTCATGGCGCGGTTCTGGGACACGCTCCGCGAGCAAATGGAGGCGCACGAAGGGGGGTCCAAGTGGATCGGCCAAAAGGGGAATTCCCCGTTCGGCCATTCCGGAAACGCAGAGCGCGGAATTCGGGTGGATGGCCGCTCGAAAAATCGCTCGGCACTACAGGTAATTGCCAACCGTCGCTACATCGCCTACTCCGATTCCAACGAACTGAAGTCCAACAATCTGCGGCAAGCTCTCGAATCCTTGAAGCACATGAAGGACGTCGGACCACGAAGTCTGTTGAACCTGAGGGAGACCATTCATCGAACGGCGCGCAACGGCGGAGAAATTGACCTGGTATTTGAACGGGAGTTGCGCGACCGTATCAGCGTCGTGTTATTCGTCGATAACGGCGGCTATTCCATGGACCCGCACGTTGACTTGACTCGCTTGCTATTTGGGAGGATGCACGAGCGCTTTGAAGATTTGACGACGTACTTCTTTCACAACTCCATCTATCAGCATGTCTGGTCGGACTACCGCCGGACGAAGAAGGTCTCTACAGAAACCCTGCTGCAACGCAATCCGGACACGCGCATCGTGATCGTAGGCGATGCGGCCATGGCCCCGGAAGAACTGGAGACGGCCTACGGTTCCCTCTATTATTATGCGCAGGATCCCCATCCGAGCATTTACTGGCTGCAACGTTTCGCCGAGCGATTTCGGCACTCCGTTTGGTTGAATCCAATCCCGCGCCATGCATGGTCAAAAACGCATGGCAACTACACGCTTGGCCGGATACGCGAGCTGTTTCACATGGAAGATATGACGTTGGGCGGAATCAAGGGGATGGTCGAGCGGCTCAGCGAACTCGGCTAGTCCAACTAATCCTCAAACTCGATACGGCGCTTTTCCGGGTCGCGATGCTGCCGGTAGAGCATGGCCACATTTCCGATGATCCCTGCAATCAGACTGGATGTACGCGTGGCCAATTCCGCGGTCAGTTCTTTCTTCTCCTCTTTCCGATCGACGAATCTGACCTTGATCAGTTCGTGGGCGTGAAGGGCTTCCTCCGCCGACTGAGCCAGTGCGTCCGTAATGCCCTGCTTCCCAACATAGACGATAGGCTCAAGGTGATGCGCCAGGCTGCGCAGGTAACGCCGTTGTTGGCTTGTGAGAGCATGCATGTCTTTGTCTTCCCTTTGCTCGGCCTAGATGGTGTTCTGACGTTTTGACGAAAATTCGTCAGTTGCGCCGTGGCCGATACTAGCCAGCAGCGGCCAACTGAGTGAATCTCACATATTGTATCCCTATTGATACCACCGTTTACAGAAGATAATTGGAGCTTGCCCTAATGATTTCGCAGATTGGCCTGCGATATGCTCTGCTTTGGCGGGACTCTGTGAGTCGAATACCGTCCAATTCAGGGAGTCTAGCGACGAGACAACCCCCCTCCATAATGAAACAGCAGCCCAAGGAGTAGAAAGGGCTAGCTAAAGACACAAGATATGGTATACTAAACGGTGTGATGAATCGGGAGAGTAATATATGCCAGCCTTCAATTACGTAGCTCGGACGCGGGATGGCAGTCGACGTCGGGGGATAATCACGGCGGACAATCGACAAGCCGTCATGCGAAGTCTCCAGAATCAAGGATTGCTGCCGGAGTCGGTAAACGAGAAGGGGAAAAGTTCGGGGCCCAAGCGCGATGCCCGCGTGAAGACGGGTGAGATTCTCGTTTTTACGAGACAGTTGTCGACGATCGTGAACGCGGGTTTACCGCTGCTCCAAGGGTTGGAGATTCTCGCGGAACAAACCGAAGACCTACGGTTTGCCGGTGTGTTGCGCGAGATTGGCGCGGACGTGGAGGGCGGTGAATCGTTCTCGGAAGCCCTGCGAAAGCATCCGCGCGTCTTTGCCGATCTGTACGTCAGCATGGTGCGAGCGGGCGAAGCATCCGGTAACTTGGACAACGTCTTGCTGCAGTTGGCCGATTACTTGGAATCGATGGAAGAATTGAAGCGCCGTATTCGCGCGGCCATGACGTACCCAGTCGTCGCATTCTCGATGATTCTCTTAATTGCCGCGGGCCTGATCATTTGGGTTGTGCCGCAGTTTGCGGAAATCTTCTCCAGCTTCGACAAAGCGCTCCCAGCTCCCACGCAAATGCTGATTACGATTAGCGAAATCCTCCGAAGCTGGAAAATTTTCGTTGTAATTGCCGCAGGGATTGGTCTAGTGATCGGGCTTCGCGCGTACGGCGCTACCCCGGTGGGTAAGTACAACCTTGATGCGATTAAACTGAGATTGCCGGTCTTCGGAAAAATGCTCCGAAAAGTCTCGATTAGCCGATTTGCACGGACGCTTAGCACACTGACGCGTAGCGGCGTCGCCATTCTCGCTGCTCTCGAAATCGTCGAACGCACTGCCGGCAACGAGGTATTCGCAAGGGCGGTTCGCAAGGCCGGAGACAGCGTGCGGGGCGGTGAAACCCTGGCTGAGCCTTTAGCGCGTAGCGGCGAATTCCCCGCCATGGTAACGCGGATGATCGGCGTGGGGGAGAAGACCGGCGCCCTGGAGCAGATGCTGTCCAAAATTTCCGACTTCTACGATTCCGAAGTCAAGGCAGCCGTCGATGCTCTCACCAGCCTTATCGAACCCTTGCTGATCCTGATGATGGGTATCGTTGTGGGCGGCATCGTAATCGCCTTGTTTATGCCTATCCTTCAGCTTTCCAGCTTGGTCCAAACTTAGCTCAACCAACCACCACCTTATTTCATCGGGACGCCACGAGCGCGGGGCGTCCCGATGCCGTTTGTCCGGGGGGACTACGACGCGTTGGAATGCGCGCTCCCCCAAAGGTGTTCTCCACCATGATGTCTTAGCCCGCTGCGATAGCCGCAGGCGAGACACTGCAAGGCGAGTCTCGGGCGGCAATGTCCTGGGCTTGTCCTCAATTCAAGCTGCGAATCCACTGGATTCGTCCGGCAATTACAGGAGCGAGGAAAGAGATCATGGAGAATTCGCGGAGAGACTTTCTGAAGACGGCAGGTGGTATTGCGGCGGTGACGACGATGGCCGGTGTGCCTTTGGCGGCGGCCGCGGAAGGTGACCCCGCCGCACTGGGGGTCCTGACCGAGCACACCCTGCCCGCACTGCCTTACCCCGCTGAAGCGCTGGAACCGCACATCGACGCCAAGACGATGCAGATTCACCACGACAAGCATCACGCGGCATATGTAAAAGGGCTGAATGCCGCGGAGGCGGCTCTTGCGAAGGCGCGGGCTGCAAATGACTTCGCGATGATCCAACATTGGTCGCGCTCCGCTGCATTTAACGGGGGCGGCCATGCCCTGCACTCGCTCTTCTGGACGATCATGGCCCCCAGCGGCAAGGGCGGCGGCGGCGAACCGGCTGGCCCGCTCGCGGACAAGATCAAAGAAGATTTCGGCAGCTTCGAGGCGTTCAAAGCACATTTCAGCGCGGCGGCAAAGGGCGTTGAAGGCGCGGGCTGGGGATTGTTGCACTACCGGCATGCCGATGGGCGCCTGCTCGTTCTACAGGCGGAAAATCAACACAAACTCTCTCCATGGGGCACGACGCCATTGATGGGCATTGATGTTTGGGAACACGCCTATTATCTGAAATACCAAAATGACAGGGCTGCCTACGTGGATGCGTGGTGGAACGTCGTCAATTGGCCGCAGGTAGCCAAGAATTTCGAGGCTGCTTCCGCTAAGAAGGCGTAACGAGCGTCGAATCAGCATACGTCTAAGGGGCGGAGAGTGCGGGGATTTCACCGGCATTCTCCGCTTATTCTCTTTTTCGCGCGGCCAATTCTGCCTTGAGGGCTATTTTGTTCACCTTCCCGTTCGCAAGCATCGGGAGCATCGGGCGCACCTCTATCCGCTTCGGAATCTTGAAGTTCGCGAGGCGGACTCGGCACAGCTCCTGAACCTCTTCCACCTCAACGCTTCTCCCTGGATACGGCATGACGAAAGCGTGCCCAACTTCCTGGAAGACGGGGTGCGGAACGCCAATAACGGCAGCCATCAATACGTCCGAAATGGATTCGATGACGCTCTCGATTTCTCTTGGATAGATATTCTCACCCCCGGACTTGAACATCTCCGATTTTCGCCCCGTGATGTGAACGTTGCCTTTCGCGTCCAGCCATCCGAGATCGCCCGAATAGTACCAGCCGTTGTCGTCGAGGACTTCCTTCGTCTGTTCAGGCTTGTTGAAGTACCCCTTCATCATGAACGGCCCGCGTACGGAAATCTCCCCCACGGTCCCCTGAGGCACGCTGCAACACGCTTCATCGACTACGCGCAGCTCGAACCCATCCGCGACTTTGCCAGCCGTACGAGCCAAGGTCTCCAAGTCGTCTTCCGGGCTTGAGTAGGTGATGAAGCCCCCCATTTCGGTAGCGCCGTAGCCCGTCCTCATCTTCGCGCCGGTCTGATCGCAGATGTTGTACAAAACGTCGAGAACGAGCGCTGGGGCGGACGAACCCGACCACGCGAACGCCTCTACACTGGACCAGTCCGTCTCCGGGAACTTGGGCGTTCCAAACTCCAGAAGAAACATGGCAGGCACCTGCCCGAATAGGGTGATGCGTTCGCGCTCAACGGTCTCAAGTGTGGCGACCGGATCGAACCTATCCATCAGTACGCACGTGCCTCCGCAGTAGACCGTGCCAAAACCAAGTTCGATAGCCGCGGCGACGTGGTTAATTGGAAAATGGAGGAGAGAGCGGAGCGCAGACTTCATGGCCATAAGTCGCTTGGACTGCACGGCCAAATTCCCAAGGATGCTTGCATGCGTATGCACAACTCCTTTGGGCTTTCCTGTCGAGCCCGACGTGTAGAGGAGCAATGCGTCGTCGCTCGGCAGCACTTCCACTGCGCGCGCCTCAAGTGCGGCATCCAGCTCCAAGCGTTCCCGCGAGGTTTCTTCGGAGTAGGAAACGACTCCCTCGAATGTCTCACCAATTACAAGCACCTGCTTAATGCACGAAAACTCTGTGGCAAGGACGGACAGGTCGGGGGCAAGATCCCTGCCCATATACTCCCGGACGGCGATCAAAATGGACGGCTGGCAGTCGCCGAGGATGAATCGATTCTCGTCGAGCGAAAACTTTGGCGACATGCCGAGCCACATGGCGCCAACCTTGTTGGCAGCCATGAACGCAATCAAAAACTCGGGGCGTGCCATGGAGAGCATTGCTATCCGATCGCCCCGCCGTATGCCGGCGGCCAGAAAGGCCTTTGCCGTCAGATTCACGCGATGCATGAAGTCGGCGTAGAGAATCCGCTCTTCGCCAAATACGAGGGCCTCTCTATCGGGCGTCAGCCTTGCCCATTTCTCGACATAGCGCCATGTGTGGGCAAGGTCCAACTCCTCCATCAGGCAAGACTCCTCATTGTCCGGGCATTCCTTTTCCCGGCGCGATTAGGTGCGGTTAGTGTTTCGCGATTACCGCAAAGCCGTCGCTGATGGCACGTTTTCCGCCTTGGTTACGGACTTCGAAGAAGTTCGTGGTAGTGTCTTCCTGTTCGGTCTTTCCGAGCAGGCGAACAGTCACGTCGGAGCCGGGAAACACCATACCCGTGAATCGGCACCCCAAGCGCTTGAGGCGTGCCGGATCGCCATTGGCCTCGGCATTGACGATATCGCGGATGGCCCATGACAACGTGCATGTGCCGCAGATTATGCTATCGGGCAACCCAACCGATTTGGCAAATTGCCTCGACGTGTGGATCGGATTGTAAATGTCGGCGCAACCATCATAGATGTGGGCCGCCAAAAGGCTCACATGCTGGTGATTCTCCCACAGTGGCTCGCCCTCCATGTGGAAACGCGGCGTGTGAGGAACGGCGTCCAGTCCGCCCCCTTTGTCGAGTAGCTTCACATTGCGGAGAATGGCGCCGGCATATTCGGTAAAGACCGGTTCGTTCTCTTGATTGGTAGCCCGAAACTTGATTACGAAATAGGTGCCGCCCCGGTGGGGTTGAATGGTAGCCACTTCGGCATTGATTGTGATAACGTCGCCGGGCCTCATGATACGGTGAAATTCGATCTGTTCCGTATAGTGAACCTGATGCACGAGCAAATGGAGAGGGAACTCGTCCGGGTACCAAAACTCTTCCGCGCGTTCCCCAAACGGCCACGTGAGCGCAACGCTAAGCAGAGGCGGGACAATGACGCCACCTTCTCGCACATCATCGATATATACTGGATTCTCATCGCCAGTTGCGGCGGCAAAGTTCATGGCGTGACGCCATGAAATCTCTTTGACGAGTGGTCTTGCCACTGCGCCCACGGATTCGGAGGTGGCTTCCATAGACTTCCTTTTCTCGACACGCACCCACGGACAAACACGGGGCGTCAGGCCGTTCAACGCATGAATCTGTAAACGGTACCATTTTCGGGGAGGAAAAGTGAAGAGCACTTTCATCGCAACTCACGCCGGATCGCAGCGGGGCCGGTTAGGAAAGGAGGGGGGACTGCCTATGAATGGCAGAAATAATGCCAGCGAGGTCGAATGGCCTGCGAATGGTTTGCTCAAGCATCTGGATTCCTTGTACAGCCAATACAATCGGTACGAATATATCCGCCCGGATCCGCTCGAATGCGTGTATCGATTTCAGGGGTTTGCCGACAGGGAAATCGTCGGACTCATTGCGTCCAGTCTTGCCTTTGGAGGAGTCAAGCAGATCCTGGGGAGCGTTGACATCGTCTTGAGGCGCATGAAGAATCCGGGTGGTTTCGTCCTGGATTCGCGCGATAGCGACTTGCGCAAGGTTTGTGAAGGATTCAGGCATCGGTATGCAACGGGCGAGGATTTGGCATATCTTCTCATCGGCATCAAGCAGGCCCTTGAGGTATGGGGCTCTTTGAACGGCTGCTTCACGGCGGGATACGAAGTGAAGCACGGTTCGATCTTGCCTGCGTTAACGGAATTCGTTGACCGGCTGCGAAAGCCCGACCCGCGACCCCGGAACTTCCTTCTCCCTTCGCCCCGTGATGGAAGCGCCTGTAAGCGATTGAACATGTACTTGCGCTGGATGGTACGCCGGGATGCTGTCGACCCGGGAGTCTGGGAGGGTGTCTCTTCTAGTCACTTGCTGGTTCCCGTGGATACGCACATGTTTCGAGTTGGGAGGCTCTTGGGGTTTACGCAGCGCAAGCAGGGGGACCTTCGCGCTGCCCTCGAAATCACCGCTGCATTTGCCCGGTACGTCCCCGAAGACCCAGTCCGCTACGACTTTGCCTTGACAAGGCTAGGCATCCGGTCCGATACTACGGGTTATGAATCCTTGGCAATGTACCGGGCTCTTTCGCAGGGCGAGAGTGCGGTAAACACGAATGCTGCGGAATAGGCGATGCCTTTTCGTGCGTTTCTCTTGACGATTGCCTGGGGGAGTCTTTCCTGACATGAATCCGGCTCAACCTGGCGATTGCTGTTTGGCAGTATCGAACACAAGACATGGTGCAGGTGCTGCACAGTGGGAATACAGAACGAAGTAGTAAGGAGGAATGACCTATGTCGACCCTGGTGACCAAGCCCGCGCCGGACTTTAAGGCGCAAACCGTAATGCCCGACAACTCATTTGCGGAAAAATCGTTGTCGGACCTTCGCGGGAGCAAGTACGCCGTCGTATTCTTCTACCCGCTCGATTTCACATTCGTGTGCCCGTCCGAGATCATTGCGTTCGACAAGAAACTCGACGAGTTCAAGAAGCGCGATTGCGAGGTAATTGGTATCTCTGTGGACTCACACTTCACGCATCTGGCGTGGAAAGAGACACCGCGGGAGAAGGGTGGAATCGGACAGGTGCAGTTCCCGCTAGTTGCGGATCTGACGAAACAGATTGCCGAATCATACGGCGTGCTCATCAACGGCGCCGTCGCCCTTCGAGGCCTGTTCCTGATCGACAAGGCGGGAGTCGTTCGCCATGCCCTTATCAACGACTTGCCGCTTGGCCGCAACGTGGACGAGGCGATCCGAATTCTTGACGCCCTCCAGTTCACGGAGAAGCACGGCGAAGTGTGTCCGGCCAATTGGCGTCAAGGCGAAGAAGGTATGAAGCCGACTGCTGACGGCGTGGCAAGCTATTTGGCGAAGCACAAGTAGCCTTTAGCCCGGCTTTTCGAAATCCAGGGTGGCCGCACAACGTGTGCGGCCATTCTCATTCTAGGGGCTTTCGGGCAATGCCTTCTCGACTTGGACGCTCTTCTGGCCTAAATCGAAAAAGCTGAGTCCTTCCATGAAGAAACAGGCGAGACCCAGAGATAAGGTGGGAATTAGATTGGTGACATAGGCGACCAGCGCAAGAGCAGTGGCGTCCGCCAAGGTCGTATTGGGGATTACTACGAGCAACGCGGCCACGATTGGATACGAGAAATTGACGAGCATCCCTATACCGGGAGCCGCCGGGACGCTCACTCCAAACGCGAGAAAGGCCTGAATCACAAATGCCGCATACCAAGGACCCTTGAGGTCGAACGCCAGCAGGAACCCTTCAATCATCAAGACGAAGCATCCCCACGTAAGCAAGGAATAGGCAGTCGATTTCAGCATATCGGACGCT
>JBAZRU010000022.1:9745-20872 GCA_041662805.1 Candidatus Hydrogenedentales bacterium
GGAAAATGTGAAGTCCTTCCGAAAACTGCTGCATCATGTGGCATATCCACTCGGAAAGCCGGACAGAAACCCGGCCGATGCTATTGCGCGTGATGGCGAGCACAAGGCGCTGGTTGAGGTACAACGCAACCAGAACGACCAATATCCCGGATAATCCGATAGCCGCGGAGATGCCTGCGGTCTGCACCGCTGTTGCCGGAATGGGAGGGAGTTGGTCGATACCAAATGTTCCAGGGGGGACGACAATGTCATCCGTCGGGCGGAAGGCCGCTGCGGCGATAAACATGACGACTATGAGTCCAATTAGGTCGGATACTCGATCCAGTGTTGCCAAGGCGAGGCTTTTGGCGAATGGGATGTGCGCTAGCTTGGACAAGACGATGGCGCGTACGAACTCGCCGAGACGCAGACCAATCACGAAATTGACCAGAAACCCGAGTTGTGTGGCGCTGAACATGCTGCGAAATGTCGCCGGATGCACAGCCCGCACGATGTAACGCCAGCGACAAATCCTGAGCCAGAAGCTGACCCAGGCAGGGATCTGCAAAAGCAGTAGCCAGTAAGGGTTAACCTTGCGAAGTGAAGCGTATAAATCGGACCAATGCACGCTGCGGAACAATACCCACGCAAGCACACCGGCGAGAGCCAAGCTGACGATAATTTGTACGGTACGTTTCATTCGATTGCAAGTTCGGTTGCGGCAAACCGGCACTATATCACAGCAGGCAGGGGATGATCACGGGCCTTCCCACTCGGACGACATGTGGGGGGACGAGTCTGACGGAAGTTGTGAAGGACTTTTCCTGCGCCTTCACATGCAAAGACCATCACGAAGATGCCAAAACCCCTATCGCGACCGACTGCAATTTCCACTGATTCGAGTGGATTCCATTGGCTGTTAACGGACTGAAGATCGGTTTCGCCGATGTCTCCGCGTCGCGTTTGCTTTCCCATCCGTCCGCCGCGACTTCGGAGGTTCTCGTCTTTAGCCATTCCTTGTAGTACTTGTCTACGGCATTTTGAAGCAATTTCTTGTGAGCATCGTCGTTAGGGTGAATACCATCAGGCGAAATGCCGGTGGGCATGGGGGAATTGATGTCCCCTCCTGGCAGGGATACCGCCTTTGCTGGTGAACCAAACCAATACTGAAGGACTCCCCAGTTTTCGAGATATTCGCAACGTTCCGACTTCGCAGCGATTTCTTTCTTCTTGTCGCCCAGCTCTACAAACCATGAATTGATCTGTTTTACCGATGCACCGTGGAAATCGAAGTGCCAGAAGGTCTGCGCTGCGTTGGTGTCCAAATAGTCGTAGTCCGCAATGACTACTCGAATCGAACTGCGGACCGCAAGGCACGTGTCCACAATCTTCTGGATATTCGCCGCAATCCCGTTCCATATCTCGGAGCGCTGTTCGGGAGTCTTCGATATGAAAGTCGGGTCCTGAATCGCCGTGAGATAATCGTTCCCCCCAATGATGAGGTGAACAATGTCGATGCTTGGGTAAGCCTCCAATTCCTGCGTAATCAAAGACAGATTCTTGGGCTTCACCCAGTCCGAGGCCTTGCGTCCTCCCCAGGCCGTCACCTTCCCTTGGGTCTCCACATCCGGAAATCCACTGTCTGCGAGCACTTGGTCGAACACATCCTTGGACGGGAAACCATCGTGGTTCTCTGCCGAGACGGACATAGCCCAACTGTCGCCGACGATTAAGATACGCTTCGTCTTTGCTTGAGCTGTGCCAACGGCGAATGCAACGCAAATGATGAATGTCATGACATTTCGTGCCATACGAAGATGCTCCTTGTCTTCCGTGGGCAATTTGAATTGGTATTTGTACGTCGCCATACCCGGCTGCGCGAATACCCAGAACGTTAAGCATACTCCAAAAGCTGACATTACAGGTAGTAGAAAGAAGGGTTGCTGAGTATTCCGCCAGGCGGAGAAGGAGAATAAGGAAGGTCGAACAGAGAGGCTAGCGGGAGAAACGGTTCTTGCCGGCTGATTTGAACCTGCTCGAGCCGGAACGGCCGCGCTTGCTCTGAATCTCGGAAATCAAATCATTCGCCGTACCCCTGGCATTCGCTCGCCTCTCGGTGAGGTCGCGTTCAATTTGCTGGGCAAGGGTTCGGGCAGCCTCACCGAACGCCTTATTCAATTCAAGACGGCATACAAGGCAGAACTGAGAGTCTCGTTGCGACGGACGGTTTCTGCATCGAACACACGGGGGCAGCGAATTAACTTCTTCATTCTTCTCAATGAGGACGGGCTCATCCATGATACGTCGCACTTCAACAGGAGAGAGGGCGGCATAAGCGGCAATCTCCTCGACGGACCACTTGTTGTGCAGATGCATGGCCTCGTGAACGCGCTCAATGTCTTCCTGATATTGCGTTGTGCACCGGGCACACATTGTGTTCTCGGCGTACGGGGGGAAGATCTTCCCGCACTTCACACAACGCTTCCGGCCCTCAATCATGCGCAAGCAGTTCCTTCGCCAGTTCCAAAACACGTTCCCGTGTAGCCGCGATCTCACCACTATTGTCTATGACATGGTCGCACAACGCAAGCTTACTCTCGGGCAAAGCTTGAGCCGCAATGCGGCCTTGGGCTTCCTCCAAGGTCATGCCTCGATTGTGTAAGAGCCTTTGGAGTCTTGTCTCTTGGGGGCAGGTCACCAGAATTAGGCCGCTGAGAAATGGGTCCTTTTTCCCGTTCTCTCCGAGGAGGGCGGCTTCGATTACGGCCAGTTTATGGCCACGTCCTGCGAGCACGACGCATTCCCGAGCGACTTCGTTCTGGATGAGTGGATGGACGATGGAATTTAGCGCTTGGCGTAGAGTCGCGTCTGCAAAAACTCGCGCAGACAGCTTGGCGCGGTCGATGCGTCCGCCGGTAAGGATTTGGTCGCCGAACGCCCCCAGCACCTTTTGGAATCCGGCGCCTTTTGGCTCCAACACGGCGTGTCCGATTGCGTCGGCATCAATGACAGGAATTCCCTCCTGAGAGAGGATCTTGGCGACCTCCGACTTGCCGCTGGCAATTCCCCCCGTGAGCCCATAAATCTTCATGGGTCAGGAATCCCCGCGGACCGGGAACCGGTACTTTCTTCCGTGCGTCTGCGTGAGCGTGATCTTGAGCAGATTTCCCACCATGATTGGCTCTTTCGTGATTATCTCGAGCAGTCGCTCCTTCCCGTCGACTCCGATAACGTGGTCGACGTCCTCCACTTTATCGGTACTCTCGCAACGGATCTGAACGTCTTCAACCTCGTCTGGAAGTCGCAACACGATCGTTTTCAACTTTATTGGGCTGTCAAACGAAAGGTGAACGACTTGCCGGTAGACTGGCTCGTCATCTTCTCGGAACTTCACCCACCCGAAGGAGAGAGGCGTGAAGACCGGTGCGCTGAGCGAATAGACCCCGCGCGGAAGATTGGGGCGCAGCCAAAACGCGCCATCAGGCACATTCAGGTGATATACCACTATCGCGAACAGAAGGTGCCAAGAAGATGGCGACGCCATGTGGCGGTCGGCGTTGGGTCCGCACGCGTCGTTCGTCGCGAGATTCCAGTTCATCGGCTGGTTGAACGTGCGTCCCCGGCGTCCGTGGATATTCTTGTAGGCCTTCTGCACGCTATAGATACCGCGGTCCGGATAGCCATGCCGTATGAGAAGACATGCGAACTGAGCGGTGTCGAAACTGGGCCAGGCCGCCTCTGCCGAAGCAATTGATGTTATGGACTCTCCCTCGGGGGTGGAACCGGAGGCGAGCCCCGTCTTCTTCTCATTGAGACGGCATATCGCGGCCAAGGCGCGTTTGATATGGTCCGGCGGGAACAAGGCCCCCAAACAAAGATAGTCCGCATACCACTGCCCCGCAAGTTGCCCGGAGAAGCACGTATTGTCCTCCTGGGGGCGGCCTTCGGGAGCGGCTGCGTCCCACGCAAGCCTGTAGTAGCCCCCCTCTTCATACCAGAGCTTCTCTTCGAAGCTCTTCATCGCTCGAAGCAACACCTCGTCCCATTTGGCTGCTTCATCTTTGTGCCCGAGCTTGCGGCATAGCCGCGAAAAGGCGCGCAGAGCAGCGATCCAGAGACTGCCCGCGTAACTGGAGACGCCATTGATCTCCCAGCCGTCATAGGTGGAGGACACGCCCTTTTGTTCGGGCAATCCGTCATGGTCGCGGTCGCATGATAAGACGTGCTCCATCGCTTGGTGCGCGCGCGGGAAGATGTGGTCCACGATAAACCGCCGTCCCGTGGTGATGTAGTTTCGGTATACCATCAGGATGTATTTGATATTCACGTCGATGAGTTCGCCGGGTGCGGAACCGTGAGTGGGTTGATGGAGGCAACTTTCACCCAGGTAGCGATAGATGCGACCGGGGGCGGAATCATCTTTGAAGCGGCTCACCAAGGCCAATTCGCCATCGTCCAGACGCGGAAAGAACAGCTGTGTCCCAATGCTGCCATAAAACCGCCGGTCCATGGCGCCGGTCATTGGATTCTCGGGCGACTCCATCAGACTGAAATCGTTGCCTTTTGTGAGAATGGCGTTTGTGGAAAACACATAGTTGTTGTTGATGAGCATTCTGCTCATCCAGCGTGGCAACGACGACGAGAGGATGCGGTTGTGCCAATCGTCCACTGCCTTAAAGTAGTAACGATAGTAAGTTAGCGCCTGCGTGGCTACCGCGATCGAATCCTCGAACTTGTTCGTGTACCCATTCCCCTGAT
Source organism: Candidatus Hydrogenedentales bacterium (assembly GCA_041662805.1). Classification (GTDB taxonomy): domain Bacteria; phylum Hydrogenedentota; class Hydrogenedentia; order Hydrogenedentales; family SLHB01; genus JAIBAQ01. Next base: position 14,483 of record JBAZRU010000022.1, read on the forward strand.
CGAGACCGCCGGCTTCGAATACGGGGCAATACCACGCAAACACGTAGACCAAACTGCGCCCTTTCTTGGGCGGAAGATCGAAGGTGCTGCAAACGGCTCCGGAATGGCTTTCTTCGCTTCTGGATATCTTGTTGCTGAGGCGTCCGTCATAGTGGAACTGCCCCCAGAGCACGTCGAGTTCGCGAGGGTCCCTCTCGTTCCACCCCATAACCGTGACGGCTACGTCTTGTTGCTGTTTCGCCAGAAGACAGTAATTCCCTTCCGCATTACTTCGGATATCTCCTCGAAACCCAAATTCGAGTCCCGCCATTCGGGGGTCTTCTTCAGTGCCTTCCTCTTCGGTGGGCTGCTTGAGCTTGGGGCGTTCGTCTTTCACAACGACCGGCCGGATCGGGCCGCGACGCTCAGGGAACGAGTTTCGCGTACACCCGCACAGATTCTCCCAATTCACCAGAGCCGATACTTCGTAGCTGACATCGCTAGGATTGTTGATGTAGAAGGAAAGGAAGATCACGGGGAGCGCGGACGCTTGATCATCGTAGGGGATGATTGGACTGAGGGCCGTCATGCTCACTTCGAGAGGAAACAGTCCTTCTTCCAGGCGATAATTGGACGATGGATACAATCCTCGCCACCCAAGCTGCTCGGAGGTCGTGAATTGAGGTACGATCCCCGCCTCGGCGAAGGGGAGAGCCACATCAGGCTGCAGTATTCGAGTCTGGACTTTTCCTCTGCACGCTGCGCGTAGGGCAAGAAACGCGCCGCCGGAAACGTCAATACGGTCCGCCGCGGTACGATTGTTGTTGATCGTGATGTTCCGGAAACGCCCATCGCGTCCCAATTCCATGCTGCCGGCGCCAATTCCTCCGAGCGGCACTCCCGCTGTTTGGAATTGTCCTTCCGCGTCACCGCGATCCACTTCGCTCATGGTTTCAAAACTCACGTGCACACGGACGTTGTCATTCGAGCTCCTTAAGCATGACTACTGCGTCTTCGCCAGATTTCGGGTAATAATTCTTGCGAAGCCCCACTGGCCTGAAACCGGAACGGTCATAGAGTGAGCGTGCGCGAAGGTTCGATACGCGCACCTCAAGGGTTGCCATCCGCGCGCCCACCTCCACGGCCTTCTCCAAGAGAAAATCCAACAAGCGGCGGCCGTACCCGAGATTTCGAAAGGACTCGCGTATCGTGACACTCGTGATGTGCGCTTCGTCGAGCACTAGCCAGAACCCGCCGTATCCGATGATATCGTCGCCCAAGTACATGATGTAGAAATGGGAGCGATGATTGCGCGCTTCATCTCGGAACATTCCTTCCGTCCATGGCTCCGGGTAAGCCTCGGCTTCGATGTCCATTAGGTCATGTATGTGCCGCGGTTCAATGGGCACGAAGGCGACGGACGTCGACTCGCTGACACTCATGGCGTGCTTGCCTTAGCGCGCGCCTGTTCCGCTTGGGATACGCGCAAGTACACGGGGATTACGGCATTGGGGTCTGTCGCTACTCCAAGTTGAAGCAATTTGAAAGCTTCCAGGGCGACTGCAGACGCTCGCGGGTTACGAAATAAGGTCCCCAGCACCGTAGACTCGGGGCGTAGCCGCTCGATCTCCGCGCGGTACAAAAGGGCCCCGTCGCCGAAATAGGTTGCCATTTCCGCGGTCTCGCTCAGAAAATCTTGAATGGAGCAGACCCTTTCAGGTGCGCAGCGGGTCAGGCTGTCGCGACGGCTTTCATAGGCTGCGGCGAAGACTTCACCCATTTTGGCGTCTAGCACTGGGCAGACGATTCCGTCGGAAATCCCCGGAGTTCGCGCCATCGCGTCGAGGGTGGGGACACCCACCAGCGGCAAGTGCGCGCCAATTGCCAACCCCTTCATCGCGGCGAGGCCGACGCGAAGCCCAGTAAACGACCCGGGCCCCACGGACACGGCTAAAACGTCGATATCGGAAAGACGCAGCGATGATTCCGAGAGGATCCAGTCGATTGTTGCCAGCAGGCGCTCCGTGTGGCGGCGGTCACATTCCAAAGTTGCCTCGGCAATCAGCGAATCTTGATCGCAAATCGCGACGGAAAGAATTGACGTGGCAGTGTCTACGGCGAGTAGTTGCATGGCTATAAGATCATAACGCCAGCTTGGGCGCAGGGTCAAACGTGGACCGGAAATCTTTCCGTTTCAATGAGTTAACAGACAATAGAGGCGTCAGGCATGCGCTATGCCAAACGGAGAAATTGCGTACTCCGCGACTCGCAGCACAATTCTGCACAAAATGAGTGTGTCAGAAAATGGGCTTTGGCGGCTCGAAAGTGCTAGGTTCGCTGGTGGGCGGAGCAGGTGGCTCCGAGCCCGGTGAATCGTCCGTCGCTGTGGGTATTGTCGTGGCGATGAGTTCCTTCATCTGCTTGCCGGGGCGAAACGTCACCACGCGGCGTTCGGGAACAGGGACTTGATCGCCAGTACGGGGATTGCGCCCGATCCGGGAGGCGCGAGTCTTGACTTCGAAGACTCCGAAGTCTCGTAGTTCCCAGCGGTTACCTTCAGCGAGGGTCCGCGAGATGGTCTCGAACGTGCCCTCGATGATTTTGGCCACATCGCTCTGGGTCATACCCAACATGTTAGCTACCCGGATCACGAGTTCGCGCTTGGTCATCGTCACGGAACAAGATCCTCCTTCGCTGCGCCAGGGTCATTCTGCTTCGTGGTTAAACGGTCAAGCCGTCCTAACTTCTTGAGTAGTCGGCATTATACGTCCCGCCACACGGTTTGTGCAAGTGTTTCGGTTTTCGTAGGTTACACGAAAGCTCAGGGTTACCGCAAGAGATACCTTCGGACCGACAGTCTCGTGCAAGCACACCATGCGCCCGAACCTGCCTTCTGATAACTGGCTTCGCGTAGGCCAAAGGAGCAAGGACGACCCCCATAAGAGAGGCGTGCGAGACTATAGGAAAGGGCTTCCTTGCATGGAGGCAGGTTTCTTGACCTGTTCTTGAATGTAGATAACTCTTGCATGACACGGCGGTTTTCGCTATACAGACACGTAGCAAGCAAGGTATCCCATTTCCTAGGAGACCGAAGTGTGACTGAACCAATTGATGAGACGTTGCTAGATACTTCCGTTGCGCCTCGAAACCGCCTCGCGATGCAGGTCGTAAGCGTGGTTCTGCTTCTCGCTTTGGCGCTGGCACTCCGGGTTTACCGTCTTCAAGACGAGTCGATTACGCGCGATGAACTCGCCTGTGCCGCCTATCTCCATCATCCGACGCTGGGTGAATACATGGTGAAGAGAGCGCATGACGATCCTGCCATTGTCATGCCGCTCTATTTTGTCTCTCAGTACTATTGGGGCCGTCTTGTGGGGCTTTCCCCCATTCCCCTTCGAATTCTCCCGCTAGCATTCAGTATGGCGACCCTTGTCGTCCTCTATCTATTCGGCCGCCGCCTGCTGGGCCACACTGCCGGGATTGTTGCCCTGATGTGCGCCACCTTCTCCAAGCTGCTGATTTTTGAATCCCAAGAATTGCGCATGTACGCGTTCACGTTCTTCTTTGCCTTGGCTTCGGTCTACGCGCTGTATCGGGCTTTGAACGATGCTCAGAGACATTGGTGGGTGCTTAATGTCCTATTCACTGCGTGTCTAGTCTGGACCCACATTCTGGCGTTGCCTCTACTTGTTGTCGAAGGCCTCTTTCTTATCGCCTCTCGACCACGTGAAATTGGTTTGCAGATTCGCTGGGGTATAGCGGTCTCCATCCCCGTGCTGGCAATGCCCATCTACGTTCTGACGGCGACAGAGGCTCCAAGCGATGAGATGGGCTGGATGCCCCTGCCTTGGCGCGCGCGGTTCATCAGCACATTCCTCTATACGTTTACAGGCAGCAAGATGGACCACTTCGATGAGCTTGCCCATGCCGTCGGCAATCAGTGGGGCGCCGTGCTCCTCACTGTATTCTTCACCGTCGCGGGCCTTTGGCTAGTTGTCCGAATGCTCCTGGCCCCGCCCGCTGGTCTTGGACCCCAAGAGACCTTGCGACGGCGACAAACTTTTGCTTTGCTCACGTTTTGGCTGGTGATCCCCGCCTCGGTCTTGTACGTCACCTCGTACGTTTACCGACCTTGCTACATCGAACGCTACGCCTATCATTCCGCATTTGCCGCCTACCTTGGCCTCGGCTGCGCGATAGCCCTCCTGCCTTCGCGATATCTCCGCGTTGCCTCAATCGCAGTCCTTGCGGGAATCTACGCATTGTTGGCGACCGACTTGGTCCGTCCGCTACGTCCAAATTTCGCCTCGGGCATTGCGTACATCAACGAGAATGCCACTGCCGGCGATGTCTTTGCCGCGACAGACGTCAATTCGCGAATCCCAACCAACTACTACCTGCAGCAGGGCGCGACGCCCGTTCTCAGTCCAGATGAGTTCACTGACTATGTGGTAAAGAATGCGACCGAAGGAAATCGGGTTTGGGCTGTCTTCTACGCCGAGTACCCAATCAATCCCAAAGAATTCGAGGAACGCCTTCGAGCCAACGGCATAGTATCGGATGTGCGCATTTTTCCGGGGTGGCAGGACCTTCGGGTGTACAAGCTGACGCGCGAGGCGCCCAAAACAGCAGCCGGGTAAGGCCCTTGCGTGAGCAATGCATGTCGTCATGACCTTGTCGCCGACTGGTTCGTGTGTTATAGTTCTTAGAGCCGGAAATTTGGCCGGTAAACCAATAAAATCTCCTGCTGTCCTGGCGGGCCCTAGACCAGTCATACCATATGTTGTATTATTGACTGCCTATTGACCACAAGATCGTCTATAAGGTACCCTCAGTCCAGACAGGATGTGCGTGCTGCACACTCAGAATATGATAGAGCTCGAACGACCACCAATTTCGGAGAATGCAATACTCGTTCGCTTGGCGCTCCCTTCGGATTCGGAAGACGAAATCGAGGAGTCGCTTGGGGAAATGAAGCGCCTCGCGCAGACGGCAGGCGCGCGCGTTGTTTGCACGTTTGTCCAGCGCCGTCCGCAACCATGCCCTGCAACGCTGATTGGCGCGGGGAAGGTCCGGCAGATAAAGATTGCGTGCGAGGAATACGACGCAGACCTTGTCCTGGTCGATTCGGACCTGAGTCCGACCCAAGGCTCAAAGCTCCAAGAGGCTTTGGACACGAAGGTGCTGGACCGCACACAACTCATCCTCGATATTTTCGCCCAGCGCGCGAAGACCAACGAGGGCAAGCTGCAAGTTGAGTTGGCCCAACTCCAATACACGCTGCCGCGTCTGACTGGGCGCGGAGTCGAAATGATGCGGCTTGGTGCTGGTATCGGCACGCGCGGCCCCGGCGAACAGAAGCTGGAGGTGGATCGTCGCGTCATTCGGAGGCGGCTCGCGCATTTGCAGGGCGAGATCGAAGCGATCCGCAGACATCGGCGTTTGCAGCGAAAGCAGCGAAACGAAAGCAGCGTGGGGACAGTGGCGCTGGTTGGATACACCAACGCAGGTAAGTCTTCCCTGCTGAATGCCCTCACCAACGCGGACACGTTCGTTGAGGACAAGCTTTTCGCAACCCTTGATCCTTGCAGCAGGAAGTGTCCATTGCCCGGCGGAGGCCACATCATTCTGACCGATACGGTGGGATTCATCCGCAAGTTGCCTCACTCGCTAGTCGCCGCGTTCCGTGCGACCCTGGAAGAAGTCGTTGAAGCTGATGTTATTTTGTTGGTGGCAGACGCATCCCATGAGGGTGTGCTGGACCACGTAAAGGCTGTCAACGAGGTATTGGAGGAGATCGAGATTGGCGCCGCGCCAATCGTGCGCGTTTTCAACAAGATCGACGCAGCGAATTCCGCGTTCGTAGAGGAACTTCTGGCCGGGCCCGGAGAGTGCTTGGCCGTCTCGGCTCACACGGGCGCGGGATTGGAACCGCTTCTAGTCATGATTGAGCGCACACTCTCCCTGACGCGGAGCCGGGTGACCCTCAGAATTCCGCAAAGCGATGCAGGAGTGGTTTCCCGCGTGTATCAACAAGGCAGAGTCCACGAGCAAAGCTACGACGGGGATTCAATTCTGCTCGACGCCGAGATCGACACCGCTTTAAAAGGTATTGTGGGTTCCTATATCGAACGAGCAACTGCCTCGTGAAGACCAAAGACGACACGGCTGCGACCACAGACCTCACCGCCGACCCTTTGGAGACCCCTCTGCATCCCGTTTCGGAGCGCCCGCCCCGTGTCCGCGTCGCGGCGATCATTGTCGAGGACGGAAAATTGCTGATGGTTCGACATGTCAAAGGGCAGGAATCATATTGGCTCTTGCCCGGCGGTGGCGTGGACTATGGCGAATCCTTGGTGGAAGCGCTAGAACGCGAACTCGTGGAAGAGGCGTCGGTTGGGATCCGTGTCG
>JBAZRU010000023.1:0-6257 GCA_041662805.1 Candidatus Hydrogenedentales bacterium
ATCGAACGAATGAACTCATTGTGCGCGATGAGTTGCCGCTTGAACTCCAGCGGCAGTTCGTCGTTGACGTACCACGCGAGCAACGCGGGATGGCCCCGATAGGCCTCGACCTGCTTTCGGATGTACTCCAGTTCATCGGCTTCGGTCTTGATGCCCGGCGGACAACCGGTCGCCCCAACGTAGGTGTCTTTGACGTTATAGATGACCTTCAGGTTCTTACCCTGCGCAAGATCGAGTTGCGCTTGGTCGGGCGGGCCATAGGGCAACAAGCAGTTGAACGCACTGTCCGCGTAGATTGCGAGTTGCTCCGCGTCGATGCTCGACCAATACATACCCAAGGGGAAGAAAGGCTGCCCATTCACGAGGAGCCGGTTGTGCTCGTCGATGTTGCACGCGCGTTGCGGTTGGGCCATCAGACGCGTCAGCGGGAACGACTCCTCGTCCAGCGCCGCATTCGTCGCCTTGTTGAACAGACTCACGCTCACTTGGTGAATGCCCTCTTTGAACGACGCCTTGCCAATCGCGATATCGAAGCTGTCCCCCGTCGGGACAGCGGTCCCGGCGGCGATCTCCTCCCCGCTCGCATCGAACACAGCGCGCCAGCGAAGCTCGACCTCCTCCGGCTTCAGTCCGTAGTCCGCCAAGTTCAGCAACGCGCGAATCCGCGCCTCCGCCGGACCCGCCTCGGTAAGCTCATTGCGATAGTTGGGGTGCAACACCACGACCGACAACGGACGTTCGCGCACCTCGCGCACGCTCAGGTCGTCCCACCACGCCGTCCCCTTCATGCCCTGCCGGAGATAGCAGCTCACGGAGATGCCCGTGGCCCCCTCGGCAACGCGCGGACTCATCGCGACGATCTGCTTCCAATCCGTGTCGCCCTTGAAGCCCGGCGGATAATAGCCGCCAAGGTACTTGCCGTTTGCGCCATACCACTCCAGGCAAACGGTCGCGCCGCTGTCGTCGCCCTCCACGCCCTGCGTCTTCACCCAACACGACACCTCGTACATCTTGCCCGGCTTCAACGCAATCCCCCGGCTGGAAAGCACGTAACGGTCCGCATTGCCGTTCACATATTTGAGCGACGCGCCCCCCGAATGAAACGTCGTCGTATCGCGCGTATAAACGTCCCGCTCGCCGCCCCATCCCACGGGAGCGCCGTCCGCATCGGCTTCCTCGAATCCCGGATTGACGACCAAGTTCTCGCCAACCACTTCATAGTCGGCCGCCCCCGCCGCCAACACAACCGCCACACACGCAATTAGGTGAACCATGGTCTATCCCCCAAACGTGATCTTCGACAGGACTGATAGTCTACGTCAGACGCAGCAAGTATGACGGATGGGCGGAGGGAATCTCGACAAAGATGCACGGTTCGTCCACTGACTCCTTCAAGAATAAGAGTCACGACATTGCACTGTTGAGGTGCGGGCGAGTCTGCACCGCACTGGGTCTCACACGCGAAACGAGAGTATTGCGGAGATCAGAAATCCATCATATGCAGACTCGAGCCATCATCAAGTGTCAAGTCTCATTCAACTCACCTATCCCAAAGGCACTGGTCAAGGCTCCACGAAACCGACTCTTATGTCGGACTGGCCATTCTGCTCTGGAGGTCCATGGCTTGACAGTTGTGCCTATTCACAAGTATCGCAAGGAGTCTTCTGAACCCCAAGAGAGTCCTGCTATCAGCAAGGACTTCAGAGCGATTCTCCTCCCAACAAATGGCTAGAACTTCACTTAGATCATCCTCGAGATTATCGTGTCCCATCCACCAATAGTCGCCAGCAGTCTCGGCATTCTGCAGAATCCAGGCGATGGCCTCAACGCGTAGGGGAGCTGCAGCCGGTGTCCTTAACCAATATATGAAAGAGCTGGCCCACCGATTACTATCCAGTTTTTGGGGAACCAATTCCCTGAAGATGTCCCGCATAGCCACGACGATACCAGCGTGCTCTCGCTTCCATAGCCTGTGCTTCTGCAGGGAGAAGCCAAGCAGGTGTTGCCAGAGCTCGTGGTGCGCCCACCAAGTGAACTCTGTATTTGCCCACATCTTGGATTCGGACGCATATGCAATCATTGCACGCCAAGTATTCAAGAACGTGTCAGTAGGAACACAGGAGAGTCCAAATTCAAGAAAATCGCCTAGAAAGTACTCCAGCCACACTCTAGCGGGTGGCCCGAGATCCAGAATTGGTTTCCAGAAGAGTTGTGCCTCATCACAAGGACACTGAAGCATTAATTGGACGAAGGTGGCGGACAAATCGTCTTGTCGAAGCCTGCATTCTTCTGCATGAGGTATTCTCGCGAGTTTTCCCTTCTCGTCAAAGGTTCGCATATCGGCGAGATCGCATTCTAAGGCCTGCAGCCAAAACGTTGTCCATTTTGACATCTCGTCGGCATCATTGGCCTGCTCAGGCATCATGATACCGCAGAAGGCAGTCGAGAGGGTGTGAATGTGAATTGCTGGTTCGACTCGGTAGAGTCCCAATTTCTCCGAAGGACGACGCCTGCGACGTTTGCCTTCAGATGGAGTTCGCCTTCCGTTCTTTATGGCATCATACCCCCAACCAGCAAAGTCTGTTGAAAGAGAACAGTCAACGAAGGGTTCCACGTATTCTTGCCGCCACGCCTCAAAATCGGGCTTCGGTGTCACACTACTACCAGAGACAGACAAGTGGTAGCTGAGTTCTGCCCACCTTACAATTAAGTGAACAAGTTGCTCCCAGCTATCTCCAAGCTCTGTCCTACGGAAGAAGGCAGCGCGAGTAACTTTCTGCAGTACAGAGTAATATCCACTTGCTACAAGCGAGGCTATGCACCTACGGAGTTCGCAGTCCGCAGGTGAGATCGGCCACAGTACAAGCAATGCCTCCGCAGCAAACTCTTTTGCGCTCTGCTCAAATACGCTCTTATCCTCCAAGATATCACCTACGTGTGGAAGTTGAGCGATAGTGTCCAGAATAGTCTTCCGGCACCACAGTTGGCGGCTGGGGTCCAGCAAGACCTGCGCAACATGATCTTTCAGAAGAGCGGCGATTCCACCACAGACAACTGCCGCTCTGAGTTGCTGCTGCCCGTCTGTTCCAGGCTCCAATACAACCGTTTTCTTAAGATAATCTATGAGGTAAGGAATGCCTTCTTCAGGGATCATCTCTTTACCATTCAAGACATCACTAAAGAAGACCACCGCATGATGAGGTTCAAACTCCTGATTCTGTGATTGAAGCTGAGCCAAGTGTTCTTTCATCTCTTCGGGCGGAATATACTGTTTCTCGATGCTTGCATCTGGCAGTTCTACGTCTTTCCAGTTTTTCGGATCAAACAATGATATTAGAGAGTCATACCAGCCGACTGGAATGCCCTCAGAAGACGCGTGTTCGCGTTCTCTTCCCCAGTGCTGGCGGCATGCATCGAAAAATTCTGCTTCGATCTTTGATTGATGAAGAAGACGCAGCGCGATAAACTTCACCTGGATTCTTCTGTGCGGCATCGTCTCCCATTCATGGATCAGCTTAAGACGTTCTTTCGGCTGAAACGGGCTAATGATCTGACCGATTCCCACAAACTCGCTTGCAAGCGCGCTATACTCCCAGAAGTAGAGACGCGCACACTTCAGCAATATCTTCAGATCTCCAGCAAGAAGTTCAGGTCGGAATCGCCCCATCTCCCATAGCAGACCGAGAAAAGCGGCGGAATGGCCGTGCGTAAGGATTTGGTCAATGGCTTTTTGTGCCTTCTCACTGCTTTCATTCAATGCGTCATATAACCATTTTTCGAGTGCTTTCAGAGCCGCCTCTAGTGCACCCTCCACACAGTGCCCTCTGTACCATGATAGGACTTGCATGCCTCCCCAAAAGCAACGTGGTCCAATGGGTGATGAAATGAAGTAGACTGGAATGGACGTACAGTTCAAGTCGTCCAAACAATTTGCTGTCGCTGAATCAACAAGACGAATGATGCAGTCCAACGCTTCCTCAAAGTCAGTTTTCAGAAAAATGAGAAAGGGACCATCATAGCAGGAGGCATTCACAAAGCCTGCATTGGACTCAAGGTAGCTATCGCAGCACAAATCGCGAAGGGTATGGCGCGAGCGTGAACGCGCATTTGGTTCTCGAATAAGGAGGGCCAGTATTACCTCCTTGGCAACTCTCGGTCGCTTCTGCATAAGTGGCAGAAGCGCACCGTCAAACAGACTTGTATGACGGAAATCTTCATCAACGCTGAAGTATGGGCCGTCGGGCCAAGGTTCAAAGACTGGGAAGCTCTCGGCTCGCAGTTGATCGAGTTGATCTTGAAACTCCACGACAGCGGGGACGTACTCCCAAGTCCTTCCGTGACGGATTTCTTCTGTGAGCCGTCTACTGGAAACGCGTAAGGAAAAATCGGACACTTGCTCAGGAAGTTCGTTTGCGGCAGCAAGAGCCGCTCTGTACATAAGGCGATGACGCTCATCCTCATGAAATGCATGGGGCAAACGCTCCAAGAATAGTCGCTCACCAACGGCCAAGGCCAGCCGCGCGGCCTCGTCACGCTGTGGCGACTCTTCATTGCTATATTGCAGCCAAGCCAAGGCGATCTGTGCCGCTTCATAAGGCACCAACTTGACTACTTCGTTGTGATGAACGATCAAAACCTCCAACATCGGTTTCCAGTAGCTCCACAAGGGGACACGAACTCTTGCGCTGATGTAGTGCGCCAAGTCCCGATCCTCCGGCTCCACAATAGATGCCGCGAGAGGATGTGGATAGGTTGCTACATGAAGGAAACGGATCAACAATAGACGCAGGAGTCTACCGTTCTCTGCTATAAGATGTGGCCAGAGCTTGTCTAGATGTTTTTGACTGCCAACCGAAAGAAATGCGGAATCAGAGAGAGGTGGCGCGATTGACTCCATGCGACCATATACGCGAAGCCAAGCATCAGGTCCCTCCTTTTCCAGCAAATGCAGGCCGTAAAGTCGAATGGCTCTGTGCCATTGCGGATTCATCGCACGATAGAGAAGGTACCCCTCCAGTTCGTCCTGGCGAGCGAGTAACAACCGTTGCCGGCACCAATCGGCAATAAGATCGTGACTCAAAGTCACCCGCTCATCGCGAACGAGACACACACCGTCGCTTTGAAGAGCAGGGATTAGATACTGCTGAGTTTGGGACAAGTCCATCAATGCCAGGAATCCGAGGTTCTTGTCTGCAAGACATTCGGCAAGGCTCTGGAGGAATACAGAACGTGCTGGGCCATCGCCCCCGCTGCATACAATGTCGCGCCAGAACCATTCCACAAGGTCAGACTCGCCTGACCAGCATTCCACGACCGAATTCTCCAGGAGCAGACCGTTACTGGCCAGAATATCGAGGAACTTGGGTCTTCGGATCACTGGCAGCAGATGCTGGTGTTCGATAACGCGCAGTAGGGCAGGGAATGTCCTTCCGACTTCTTGTAGTTCCTCGACTTCAATTGGCCCCACCTCAACAACACGAATCGTACCACGCGGAACGCCTGCCCTGAGAAGGTTGACGGGCGTGTTGCCCCAGCGTTCTGACTGGCACGAGAAAAGCACTCTCCACGGACTTGAAGACTCACCAACATGAAGGTGCTGCAACAGCAGACCCACCTGTCGCCACGCTCCTTTATCGTTGAGTCGTTCTAACCCATCAAGAACTACTATCCCGTTGCGCGATGCCAGCATTGATAGTACTTCCGATAGCGGGTGGGCAAGTCTGAGCTCGGCTCGCAAGCGATCAAGAACCGGACTCATGAAATCGCTAGACTCAAGCCAAAGTACTGCGGCATTATCGCGGAGTACGACAGACACCGCCTTGCAAATTGCGGACTTGCCGGTACCTGATTCGCCGATAACTGCCACGAGGCCGCGCTGCTCTAGCGCATGTTCCACTTTGGCGACAACTTGTTGACGCGGTAGTCGAAAAGAACCCCCTATGGAGTTGTGTATGGAATCCACCCTTTCCCGCCCCCACCCAATCAGCGCATTCCAGTCTTGGCGAAAGTCAGGAAAATCACCGAGGTCGTGACTACGACGCAATTCTGCGACAAGGCTCTCACGGTCCAGAGCCCCCCCGGCAGTACGTATTGTGTTCACAAAGATGAGGATAGACACCCACAAAGCTTCCGCATTCTCTGGAATTCCGTCGCGCAGTAGGAATTGGCATTCCGAGCGGCAGTGCGTCTCATCACGCGAGTTTGCTTCGAGAAAATCGAATTGAAGGAAAATCAAGGACTTCAGGATCTCAGCAATT
>JBAZRU010000023.1:6267-16869 GCA_041662805.1 Candidatus Hydrogenedentales bacterium
ATTTCGCTGTCCGATACAAGGTGTTCAGTACGTAGTCCGACCGGGCAGGAGAGACTCTTGAAGACCTTCCGGACTTCTTTAGATGCATAACCCTTTGTATCTTCGGACCTGTCAAGCATCCGTCTGGCCAAGTCCTGTGACGGCTGTGAATTCGCCAGACGCAGAAGTTCAAGGAACGGGCCTCGGGTTTCACTTGGCGACGGGGCAGTTATCAAGCCGAGAAGGTCACGGCCCCTAGTGAAAGCTTTCGTGCCTACACCCAAGTACATGTTCCAGATTGCTTCTACAAAGTCAGGAGGTGCCTTTGTCTTCGAAATTTGGACATTGCTTTTGACAGACAATCCACACCGCCGCAGTCCTTCTGTGTCAGTCAGAGTCAGGACAATATCGTCCAGATACCATCCGTCCACGCGCATTTGGAATTCTATTCGTTGGATCGTTCCACGAGCAGAATCAAATGGACATGCGCCCTGCAAGAGCTTGATGCAGTAATACGCCCCGACCTTATCTTCAAAGGTGAATCCTGCTCCGCTGGTCTGTTTCGGAGTGGCGGTTGTTGGTGGCATATCGGTGACCTTTGAGTCTTGAACGACTTAATCCCCACTCGACAATTGCGAAGAAATTGAACAACAGGACGACGCACCCTTCCACTGCTGCGAGTATGCTCGACACTCGAGGTATTTGCGTTGAGTCTTGCGAGCGCCTATGTATTGAGTAAGCTGCACCCGCTTAACACCGCTGGAATGCCTTTGGATGCGATAGATCGAGACTTCGTCTTCCTCATCAAAGCACGCAGTACATGCAAAACACATCCAATAGTAGCGCAGTGGTTCTCAATCCGCAATGGGGGCAGAAATCAAGGAGAAATTAAGGGGGGAATTTAGGGACGGGAAATATGGGGGAATTGAGGCACCACAATTCTTAATATGTATACTGTTATTATTGCAAACAAAGGAGCAAATTGCCGTTTCCAGTTGCAGTATTGAATAGTCATCCTGCAAATCCCTTGCCTCCTGCGGCCACCTTAACCCCAAAATGCTCTTCGGGGCGCATCCTGACCCGTCCCGCCAAACCCAACGACGCACCCGTCGGCTTCACGAGTTCCCACGCCCGAAACGTACCCTTGCGCTGCCACCCCATCCGCCCCATAGCCCATCACCCCCAAGTCCGGACTGCCCAGCTTCTTCTGATATCTCAAATCTGACCTTTCCAATTCTCTTCGCGCGTCCCGGATCCGGCCGCAATCGGCATCGCCCCTCTTACTTTCGGCCTTCGGCCTACGGTCTACAGCCCAATTCCAGTGCAACGTCCCGCCCCATATATATGGGGACTGTCGCAACGCAAGAGGACCCGAACCATGTCTACACATACCGTTTTCGGAACCCGCTTCACCCGGTCCTGTTCCAAAGACCGGACCGCCGCCGTCGTCGCAAAGGCATCCCAACGCAACCCCCGCGTCTACGCAGACCGCCTCCCCGACGGAACACCCGGCACCAGCGCCACGGCCACCCAACTCGCCGCCGGGGGGTGCCCCGGCAGACTCACACATCCGCCCAGCCCTTCTTTGCCCAAACTCAGCGACGCTAACTCCATGTCCTCCTTGGCCTTCCTACGCCCCACGGCCAAATTCCGCGCCACGCCCAAAGTCCGCCACGCACCCCAGGACCCCTTGAATCGTCAAAAGTCTCATGGGTGCACCCCCCTACGGAGATTTGAATTTCGGCCCCGCTGCGCACCCCGGTACGCAACATCGTGGTCCCCAATCCAAAATCCAAAATCTAAAATCCAAAATTCTCTCCCCCTTGAACCGTCAAAAGTCTCATGGGTGCACCCCCTGCGGAGATTTGAAATGCGGCCCCGGTGCGTACCCCGGTACGCAACATCGTGGTCCCCATTCCAAAATCCAAAATCTAAAATCCAAAATTCTCTCCCCCTTGAACCGTCAAAAGACTCATGGGTGCACCCCCCCTGCGGAGATATGAACGCGGGCGACCCCATGTACGCCTCATCTTGGTCCCCAATCCAAAATCCAGAAATCCTCTCCCCCCCCCTTGTATCGTCAAAAAATTCACGGGCCCCCCGTACGGAGATATGAACGTGGTCCATCTACGCAACATCTTGCTCACCAAGCGATCTATGCCTCGCTGCTCTTTTCATTCTTCTGGCTGTTCTTGGTGTCCTTGGTGCCTTGGTGATGCAAATCTCCGGAACTCCACCACCAAGGCACCAAGGACACCAAGGAAGATTCAGAGGGAGACCCCTTTGCTCGCCCGACGCGCACGACGCACGGCCGCGCACTCCCTTCGTCGTCTCTTTCGCGGAAGCTTATTCTCTGTTCTTCTCTGCGTTCCTTCTCAGCGATCTTTGCGCCTCTGCGTTGAGATTGTCCCTGTCTTGGTTGCGGCTCTGCTGCGCTGCGGAAATGCCTTCCCGACGTTCGCACGTTCGCACCTTCCCACGTTCACACGCCCCCGCCCCCCGTCCCCCACAACCCCATTGACATCTGAATCTTTATTCAGTATACTTCCCTTTGGACCCGATACAGGCCCAACCGGCCCGAGGAGACTGCCATGAAGATGACGGAACTGCTGCGGTACGACATCCCCCCGGAGATCATCTCCCTTTGGCAGAAGCAGGAGAGCGAATGCCTGCTGCCGTTGCAGGAGATGGCCGTCAAACGGCACAACCTGTTCGGCGGCGGCAATCTCATCATCCAGGCGCCGACCAGTTCCGGCAAGACCTTCATCGGGGAGATGGCCGCCATCCAGACCGCGCTCCGCCGCAAGAAGGTGCTTTACCTTGTTCCTCTGAAAGCCTTGGCCGAAGAGAAATACGAGGACTTCCGGGCGAAGTATTCGGCGTACGGCATCGACGTTATCATCTCCACGCGGGACCATCGCCACTTCGACGAGGCCCTCGAATCCGGCCGCTTCTCCATCGCCGTAGCCGTCTATGAGAAGTTGTCGCAGATGATCGTCCGCCGCCCGGAACGGCTTGAAGAGGTCGAACTGATCGTCGCGGACGAACTCGAAATCCTCTCCGACCCTGAGCGCGGGGCCCAGGCGGAATTGCTGCTGACCCGGTTGCTGCGGAGCAACCGCCGGCTCATCGGCCTATCGGCGGTCATCGGACACGCCGACAAGCTTGCCAAGTGGATGGGCGCCGACCTCGTCCACCACGACCGGCGGCCGCTCGAGCTGCGGTACGGCGTGCTCCACAACGGCGTCTTCAAATACCGCACGTACAACGAATACGCGGAGACCCAGGAAGAACTCGCCAACGCCCATTCCGAGTCCGCATGGGAAGAGCTGACGACCAACGTGTGCGCGTTCGTCGAGCGCGGCGAGACCTGCCTCGTCTTCGTCAAGGCGCGGCACGAATCGCGGCGCGGCGCGGAGCTGCTTGCCGGGCGCGTCAAACTTCCGCCGGCCACGCATGCCATCGAAGAACTGCGCCGCCTCGAAGCCACCCACTCGCGCGAAAGCCTGTTGAGCACCCTGGCCTCGGGCGTGGCTTTCCACAATGCCGACCTGTCTCGGGAAGAGCGTCTCATCGTCGAAGCGGGATTCCGCGCCGGGGAAATCAAGGCCGTCGTGGCCACCAGCACCCTCGCCATCGGCCTCAACCTCCCCGCCCACAACGTCTTCATGGCCTCCGATAAATGGCGCTACGACGCCCGCTTCGGCATGCCGTGGAAGACCCCCGTCCTCCGTTCGGAATACGAAAACATGGGCGGGCGCGCGGGACGCTACGGTTCGGGCACGCCCTTCGGACGCTCCATCCTCATCGCCATGACGCCGTTCGACCAAGCCACGTTGTGGCGGCGTTACATCGAAGGCGAGCGCGAACGCGTCGAACCGCAATTGGCCCGGGACCCGCTCGAAAACCACGTCCTGCGCCTGGTGGCGTCGCGCGCGTGTTTCACCGAGGAAGAGCTGCAAACCTTCCTCGAAAACACGCTCACCGGGGTGTGGATTTGGGCCGAGACCTACACCCTCGACGAGATTGAGTTCCGCATCCGGTCCGCCGTCAACCGCGCCATCGACGCGGGCATGCTGGCCAAGGACCCCTCCGGCAAGCTCTCCGCCACGCCGTTCGGCCAGGCCGTCGCCGCCAAGGGCATCACCATCGCCACCGCCCTCGAACTAGCCCACTGGATCCGCGAATCCGAAACCCGCGTATGGTCCGAACTCGACCTTATCCTCGCCGCCGCCATGACCCCGGACGGGCGCATGGTCCAGATTACCCTGACCTCGCGCGAATACGAACGGGCCGATTATCCCGGTGTGCTCAAGCGTCTCACCATGGACGAGGACCTCGCCGCCGACGTCCCCATGAACCGCCTGCGCAACTGCAACCTAACCCCCTTCTACGAGGAGGTTCGCGCCATCAAGATCGGCCTCTTCCTCATGGACTGGATCGACGAACTCCCCATCTACGAAGTCGAGGACCGCTACCATACCTTCTTCGGGCAGATCGTCTCGGCGGCGGATCAGCTTGCCTGGCTCGTCGACACCGCCGCCGCCATCGCCGCGGCCTTCGGTGGCAACCGCGATTTTGTCGACCGCATCACCCGGCTTTCGGAGCGCTTGCAGAACGGCCTGCGCGAGGCGGCCCTCCCCCTCGCCCGCCTGCACCTCCATGGACTCAACCGCAACGCGATCCTCGCGCTCGAAGCCCACAACCTGCTCGAACCCAAAGCCCTGGCCTCGACGCCGCACCAGCTTCTCGCACAATGGATGCCCACCAACGCGGCCCACGATCTCCGCTCCTGGGCCCTTCGCCACCACGACGAGGAAGCTACCCCATCCGGTTGGGAGGCCCCCCCATCGGCCTCCCAACCGATCCTCGTCGTCGACGACCGCCGCCCCGACGAAATCTGGATCGACGGGAAACCAGTCCGCCTTCAGGAAAAACAATTTCGCATGATACGCGCCCTCGCCGCCGCTCCCGGAGAATGCATCCCCTATGACGCGATCTACGACACCGTATGGGGCGAGGCCGTGGTCGAATCCGTGCAAATGCACTTCCAAAAACGTCAGATCCTCCAACGCATTAAGGAAGTCTCCCCGCTACGCACCGGCCTCATCCGGACCATCCCCAAGCGCGGCTTCCTGCTCGAACTCACTGCTCACGAGGTCGCCCTGCTCCCTGCCCCCGTCGGAAACGCCGCATAGAGGAAAGGCTTCGAGGACAATCCCATGTGCAGCGGAGGTAGGGCGCTTTCGCCGAAAGCGCCTCTTCGTCCTTCCACGCAGCCTGCGGCTACCCGCGGACGTTTCGGCGAAACGTCCCTACCAATGCAGGTACATTCGTCCCAACCTCAGGCCCGAATTACATACGATTGCCCTGGCGATACTTCCACTTCCCCTTGTCGCGACCGAATGTATAAAATACGACCAAGAGTCCAAAGAGGTCGAAGACCTCGGCAGTTTACATTTGATATATTCCTAGCAGGAAAATCAGGGAGCACCACCCCGTGAGCAAATACGATACCTATCGCGAGAACGTCCTGCGCGTCAGCCAGGCCCTATCGGAAGACGGATACTTCGGCACACGCACCGGCAGCGGAGGCAATGTCTCCGTGCTGATCGACGACGAAGACGCAATCGCGATCACACCTTCGGGCAAGCCCTACGAAAGCCTGAAACCTTCGGATATCTGCATCGTCGGCCTGGACCAGAAATGGATCGAGTGTCCGTCCGAGCCGTCGGTCGAAACCGGCATGCACATCGCCGTCTACCAAAATCGCCGGGACGTGAATTCGGTCATCCACACCCATCAACCCTACGCGTCGGTATTCGCCCTGATGAACGAGCCCATCCCCGCGCTGTTCGATGAAGTCGCAATCACTATCGGCCCGATAGTCGAAGTGGTCCCCTACGGCCTCTCCGGCAGCCCGGAACTGCTGGCGAATGTCGTCTCCAAACTCGGCAATCGCTGCCACTGCTACATCCTGCAAAATCACGGCGCAATCAGCATCGGCCGCAATCTGGATAAGACGGCCCACTACGTCGAGTTGCTCGAAAAAACCGCGTGCGCGTACTACCGCGCCCTCAGCACGGGCCGCCCCGTAACGGTCCTGCCCGAAGAAGTCGCCATGGGCATCTTCGAATTCACGAAGTGTTCGCAGGACATGGAAATCGCCCGTAAAGACAGTCTCGCGGCAAAAGCGCAGTGAGCAACGATCCCTGCATACTCGCCGTCGACCTCGGCACTTCCGGATGCAAAACGGCCTTGGTCACCACGCGCGGCCACGTGCTCGGCTGGGAGTTCGCCCCGGTCACCACGCACTACTTCCCCGGCGGCGGGGCCGAGCAGGCTCCCGCTGATTGGTGGTCCGCGCTCATCGCCACCACGCGGCGGCTGCTGGCGGACAATTTCGTCCCGCGCGAGCGCATCGTTGCCGTGTGCTGCACGACGCAAGGCGAGGGCACGGTCCCCGTAGACGCCGAGGGCCGCGCCCTAATGAACGCCATTCTCTGGATGGATGCACGGGGCGCAAAATATCTGCCCGACATCACTGGCGCGTTCCCCAAGGTCGGCGGATTCAACGCCCTCAAGTTGCTCCGCTGGGTGCGGCTCACCGGAGGCGCGCCGTCTCAAACCGGCAAAGATCCCGCGGGGCACATGCTTCTCATCAAGCACGAGCATCCCGGCGTCTATCGCGCGACCCACAAATTCCTGAACGTGCTCGACTACCTGAATCTCCGACTCACAGGCCGTTTCGTCGCCACCTTCGATTCGATCATCACGTCGTGGGTAACCGACAACCGGAACGCGGGTCGAATCCTCTACTCGGACGCGCTCCTTCGCGGATGCGGCATCGACCGCGCAAAGTTTCCCGACCTCGTGCCATGCACGGAAGTGCTTGGCCCGATCACGCGAGAATTCGCCGATGCCGTCGGCCTGCCCACCTCGGTCAAGGTCGTGGCCGGGGCTATCGACAACACGGCGGCCGCCGTCGGGTCGGGGGCCGTCGAGGACTACGCCGCCCATCTGTACATCGGAACCTCGTCGTGGCTGGCCGCCCACGTCCCGTTTAAGAAGACCGATATCGCTGCCTCAATGGCGTCGTTGCCTTGCGCCGTGCCGGGCCGGTATCTGCTGACGGCCTTGCAGGCCACGGCGGGCGGCAACTTGACGTTTCTTCGCGACAAGATTCTGTATCACAAAGACGAACTGCTGCAGGAAGCCCAAACGCCGGACGTCTACAAGATCATGGATCGCATCGCCGACCGCGTACCCGCGGGGAGCAACGGCGTGCTGTACACACCGTGGATATTCGGCGAGCGCGCCCCCGTAGAGGACCGCACGGTTCGCGCGGGGCTCTTCAATCTGTCGTTGGAAAACTCGCGCGAGGATATTATCCGCGCCGTGATGGAAGGCGTCGCGTTCAACACGCGCTGGTTGCTGATCCCCTTCGAGCGATTCACCAAACGCCACACGGACGTGATCAACATTGTCGGCGGCGGGGCGATATCGAATGTTTGGTGCGGCATATTTGCCGATGTGCTGGGAAGACAAGTCCGCCAGACCAAAGATCCCATTCAGGCGAATGCACGCGGTGCGGCGTTCATCGCCGCCGCAGGCCTGGGACTCACAGGATTCGGCGAGATCCCGAAGTGCGTGGAGTATCAAAAAACCTACACGCCGAACCCGGATCATCGCGCCATCTACGACAAACTCTTCGCGGAGTTCGTCGCGATTTACAGGAAGACCAAGGCCATCTACCGTCGCCTGACGCGGCTGCTGTAACGCAAGCAACGCCGGGCGGCAGGGGTCACATGGAGTCTTCAATAGCCCCGCCTGCCACAGAGGGCAGGCGCTACGAGGATCGGTCCGATCCGGCGGAGCCGTCGCATGATTTCGAGCGGCTATTTCGCCGCCTGAAGCGCGGCGGCCTTGGACTCGTTCACCCCGTCATGCTGGCGAGCACGCGCCCGAACCCGGCCAGCGAATCGTCTATCACCGCATCCGTGTCGGCCATGCTGGTGTAGATTCGGCTCCCCGCGAGCGTGATGATTCCTTCCGCGGTGAACGCGGCTCCAATCTCCTGCGCGATGCGTTTGCGCTCGAACACGTTCGCGAAGAAATCAGGATCGGTCAAGTTAACCTGCAGCAGTCCGGTCGTTTCGAGGTGGACAATCGAGCCGTGATTGAACACCACGAACGGCAACTCGAGTTCATCGATTATCTTCTGAAGTCCCGTGCACAAACGGTCGCCCGCGCGTCCCGCGAGGAATGGGGCATTGGTGCGTTCCATTTCCTTGATCGCGAAATACCCGGCGGCGCAGCTCATTGGATTGGCCGATAACGTGCCGCCGACCAAGACGCGTTCTTGCCCTGAACCGATGCCCGCGCCCAAGCGCGCCATGATATCGGCGCGCCCGCCGACGCCACCCGCGGCGGGATAGCCGCCGGCAACGCATTTACCGAACACGGTCAGATCGGGTTTCACGTTGAAGTACCCTTGCGCACCGGACAAGCCAACACGGAATCCCGTGACGACTTCATCGAAAATGAGCAAGGCCCCAAACTCGTCGCACAGCGCACGGACTTGCGCGTTGAAATCGCGCGTCACCGGGCGCGTAGCGCTCTCCGGCCCCAACGGCTCGACGATGACGGCGGCAGTCCCGCCGCACTTCTTGTTGCTTTCGAGCAA
The DNA here is from genome assembly GCA_041662805.1 of Candidatus Hydrogenedentales bacterium. Classification (GTDB taxonomy): domain Bacteria; phylum Hydrogenedentota; class Hydrogenedentia; order Hydrogenedentales; family SLHB01; genus JAIBAQ01. The sequence goes on from JBAZRU010000023.1 coordinate 14,933, forward strand.
GGCGCGAAGACCCTCCGGTCCTTCGATGTCGTTAGGAAAGAACTCCTGCGTGTGCTTCAGGCAATCGTCGGGAATCCCCGTGGATTCGAAGGGGCCCGAGCCCGGAATGCGCAGGCTAAACGTGAGCTGGTCGCTCCACCCGTGATACCCCGCGCCGACCTTGATGATCTTCGCCTTCTCCGTGAAGGCGCGCGCCACGCGAATAGCGGCCATGCACGCTTCCGTGCCGCTTCCAAGCATGCGAAACATTTCCACGGAAGGCATGTGCTCCGTGATGAGTTTTGCCAGTTTCAGTTCGTATTCGTGGAACAACCCGGTTACCGGCCCGCACTCTTTGAGAAGCTCGATGATCTTGTCGCGGACAGGGGCATAGTTGCTTCCCAGGACTGTCGGACCGCCGGCTTGAAGGAAGTCGATATATCTGTTTCCGTCCACGTCCCAAAGGTACGGTCCTTCCGCTTTGGATATGCTCAACGGAAACGGATAGTTGAAGGCAAGGTTGTGCTGCACGCCACCTGGGATGTACTTGGCCGCCTCCGTCGTAGAGGCTTGACTGCCCTTGCAGCGCGTCTCGAAGTAACGGAGGTACTCCGCCATTTTGTCGCGTCGAATGGTGCGCGGAGGCACGCTTACGAGCCGTTCGCACTTTGCAACGATCTCGTCCGTATCTGGCCAGTGCGACAAAGCGAATTCTTGAGATGACATGATGGTGTTTCCTCGCTTCCGTGAGATGCCATCGTATTGCGCTTGCATACCCCACGTCAATTCGGCCCGATTCCAAGAACCCAGTCGGCAGCGCTTCAGTCTTCCAACTCGGGAGGCAAGGGCGGACGCGAGGCGATACGGGACTCGCGGCCTCTGCGACGGATTTCCTGGAAAAAGCCCGACAGGAGCGCCCCGCATTCATCCGCCAAGAGGCCGGGATATACCTTGGGTTGGTGGTTGATGCGGGCGTCCTCAAGCAGGTTCATCAGCGTGCCGCATGCGCCGGCCTTCGGATCGTGCGCGCCGAAATACACCTCGGGGATGCGCGCCAGGATAATGGCCCCCGCGCACATCGGACACGGCTCCAGCGTTACGAAGAGCTTCGTCTCCTCAAGCCGCCAACTGCCCAACTTGTTTGCGGCTTGCGTGATCGCCACGACTTCGGCGTGAGCCGTCGGGTCTTGCAGCAGCTCGCGCTGGTTGTGCGATTTGCCGATGATCTCGTTGTTGCAAATGATGACGCAACCCACGGGCACCTCGCCCTCTTCCTGGGCGCGTTCGGCCTCGCGAATCGCGTAGCGCATGTATCGTGCATTGTCGTCCAACATAGGCGTGGATTGTGATGTCACGGCGACGACGTGTCAAGTTCCCGCGTTCGCGCGCAGGCGCACGGTAAACGTGATGTCGTCGGAATCCAGGATTCTGCTCTTCTGCCCCATGAACTCATTTGGGTTTAGGATTCTGTCTTCTATCTCCGGCGCTTGTCCGCCGTCGTCCTTCCTGTTCGGGCCAATGCTATACACCGTGAAGCCGCCGTCATCGAAAAGATAGCGGAGGGGCTGGCCGTCCATGCAATCGGCAGGAATCGCTTCCAAGTACTGCGGGACCAATTCGCCCAGGGAGCCGGGTAACGCCCCTTTGTCTTGGTGATAGCGCAGAAGGGCAATACCTGCCGAAGCGCAGTTCAGCATACTTGTATCGCGGGCCTGGGCCTCCAGGGAATGACACAATGAAGGGGCAAACGTATTCGACACGAATGTCATAAGGTAGGCACTCTTACCCTGGTTCTCAGGAAGAGATTCACGCGAGATAATCTCAGCACGTTTGAGGCCTTCAGCGGGAGGCAGCCGAGCCGCCTCGATTAAGGCATTCAGCGTATCCAGTCCTTGTCTCTCGTCTACGCTATTTCGCCATGCCGCAGGGCCCCAATTCATGGCCAAGGCGCTGGGTAA
>JBAZRU010000023.1:16879-20763 GCA_041662805.1 Candidatus Hydrogenedentales bacterium
CTGTACCTACGCTCGCAAACGCGTCTAGGAACAAGCACCGCTCGCCTAGAAGCCCCGTGTATATGCAGTCTCCCGTGTTCATCTGCTTGATTTCGTCTTGGATTTGCTTTAATTGCCCGGAAGAATGTGTCGTGCGAGCTAGACACTGCTCGACCGAGATGACGAAGAGGCTGTGCATGCTCATTCGCGTATACTGCGAGTAGAGAAATGGCTCTTGTCGAAACGCCTCGCTGAGGCGCGCTCCAACAAGCATTGTTTGGAACGACTCATCTGCTTTGCCCGATGCGGATTCGTAGATTGCCTTGACTGTGAGTGTTTGTTGAAGTGCCCGCACGGAATTAAGATGCGACAGGTCCGTGGCATATCCCATGGCATAGTTGAGGGGAAACCGGCAATAAGGGCGCTGCGCGGCTTCGCTCAAGTCGCCTAAGCTTTCATCCTCCTGCTCCAAATATACGGCAATGGCAGCCTTCATCCCTTCGGGAACCGGTTCTGTCGATTTTGGTGCTTTCACCCCGCTCACGAAAGGGATAGCAGCAACTGGCATACCCGGTTGCCATAGCCTATCGATGGCCCTCTGCAAGGGGATTGCCGCGTTGTCTTCATCGGCAACAGGGCCAATCCAAGCATCGAGATCCGCGAGACTAGCAGGCTCTCCGGCATCGCGAATGGCTTGGAGCCTGGCTTTCGTTTCGTCTTCGACTCCTTCGACGTACATGGTGACGGCGGCAAGGAGCACGCCGAGAATCAGCAACAAGATGCACAGAGTGCCCAGACAGCCATTTGCGCAACCGGGGTTTCCCCTTTTTCGCGGATTCTCGTTCCCAGATGTCACGTCAATCTCCTTTGATACTGGCAAAACTCATCCCACCTACGGAAGAAATCATGCCGCACTATCGCGTGCCTGTGCGCAGGCGCACGGTAAATGGCATGTCGCCTTTCTCCTTAATCTGGCGGGGCTTGTCGGGGGCTTGCCCTCCGTCGTCCTTCAGGTTCGGACCGACGCTGTATACGGTGAAACCACTTTCATCGTGAAGACAGCGCACGGGCAGTCCATCCATGCAATCGAGCGGCATCTCACCAAGATAGCGTGGGACCAGATCGCCCAATGCGCTTGGAAATGCCCCATTCTCCTGGCGATACCGAAGAAGCGCGATAGCAGTCGTAGCGCAGTTCAATGAACTTGCGTCACGCGCCCGCGACTCCATGGCGTCGCACAGAATACTTGCCAAAATGCTGGAGATCCCCTTCGTATATGAGTCGATTCCGTCCCAATTAACTGGAGAGACTTCATTGGCGACACGCTTTGCGCGCTCAAGGCCTTCGGAAGGTTGGAGCTGGGAAGCTTCGATCATGGAGTCCATCACTGTTAGCATCTGTTCCCATTCCAGGTGCTCACGCAGGTCATCCGCCCACCACCTCATCTCCGCCAACCTGGCTAAAGGGCTCGCCCCGGAACTGCTGCTTGTTCTCGTCATCGCGTCGAGATACATGCACCGTTCTCCGATGAGTCCAGTGTAGAGGCTGTCAGTCTTGTTGATCTCGTCGATTGCTTCCTGAAGTGCCCTCAATTGCTCTAGGCTGAATGTAGTCCGGTTTAGACACTGTTCAACGGAATCGACGAACAGGGCATGCATCTCCATACGCACGGTCTGCGAACGTAGGACTGGTTCGCTCTTGCAGGCATCGCTCAGTCGCGCCCCAACGAGAAGCGCTTGGAATGCCGCATCGGCGTTTTCCATTTCCGCCTCGTAGACCGCCTTGAGGCACAGCAAACGCTGGAGTCTCGGCAACGGCGCGGTATGCGGAAACCCTGTGCCATAGCCGGTGTAGAAGTTTAGGGGAAAGCGGCACTCGGGAAACCGCGCAGCCTCGCCCAGTTTAAGCAGACACTCTTCCTCGCTCGACAGGTAGAGGGACGTAGCCAACCTCATCTCCTCGGGAAACGGCTGGGGCGGTCTCGGCACATCCACCTTGTTTACGTACGGAATGGGCGCTTCAGGATCCGAAGGCAGCCGATGATAGTCGATGGCCTTCTGGAGGGGTATCGCAGCGTTCTCTTCATCGGCCACCGTGCTTATCCACACATAGAGGTCCGCGGAACTCGCGGGCAATCCGGAATCGCGAATAGCCTGGATGCGGTCCGCGGTTCTACCTTGAATCCTCTTCGCATACCAGAAGAATCCAAGACAAACCAGAACAACCAACAGCGCAACAGACAAAGAAATCCAATATCCTTTTGGGGAAGATCTGCCGTCGTGAAGTGGTCCTTCTCCCGTTGCCACGCAAGCCTCCTTTCGATTGGAGTCGCGACGTCAATACCGCTTGGAACTATCCCCCGTTACCGGCGCGCAACCGCACGGAGAATGTGAGGTCGTCGAAGCCCCCGCGAACCCCTTCTTCCTCCGGCAAGTTACCCTTATCGTCATTCTTGTTCGCGCCAACGCTGTACACCGTAAAACCGCCGTCGTCGTGGAAGTAACGCAATGCTTTGCCGTCCATGCAATCGACAGGCACTTCGTTCAGATACCGTGGAGTCAAGTCGCCGAGGGACGTCGGAAACGCTCCTTTCTCCTGACGGTAACGAAGAAGGGCGATACCTGTCGCAGCACAGCTCAATATGCTGCTATCACTTGCCTGGAACTTCAGGTCGGCTGGCAAGTCCTGGTCCCATAGCTCGGGATTTGCCGCCAGAGAATCGGGCATCCTGCTCCTAATAATAGGAATCCCTCGCGCAACTTCTGTAGGTGACTCCTCGGAGTTGCTCTCGGCGCGTTTCAGGGCCTCCGCCGGAGAGAGTCGAGCAGTCTCTATCATGGCATCCACCTTCTTAAGAATATGCCTTTCGTTAACGCGATTCCGTAGAGCAAGGAGACTCCAGTTCAAGTCAATACCCGACAACAGCGAATTTCCCCCGGTATCTTTGACCATATTTTCAAACATCTCGATGAGATGACATCGCTCAAAAAGAAGTCCCGTGTAGATACGATCACCCGTGTTGAGCTTCTCGATTTCCTCCTGGAGCTGCCTAAGCTGCTCTGGACTGAAGGTGGTTCGGTTGAGACTCTGCTCGATAGCATCTACGATTGTGGCATGCAGGCACATGCGCACTATCTGCATGAGGAGAGTCGGCTCGCGTCGACACGCTTGGCTGACGCGCATTCCGACGAGAAGCGTCTGGAACGCTTCGTTTGCCTGTCCCAGTTCGGCTTCATAAGCCGCCTTGGCCAAGAGTATGCGTTGAAGATCGGGCAAAGGCGTGAGCCTCGCATAGTCTCCCGTGGCGTGGTCGTAAGGGAAACGGCAATGCGAGAGTCGTGCGGCTTCGCTCAGTGCAAGCAGAGATTCCTGTTCCCCTTGAAGAAGGGCAACGGTAGCATCTTTCATCTGGCTGGTGAGCGGCTCCGTGGGTTTGGCCACGTATTCGAAGTTCACGAAGAGTATGGCGGCTTTAGGACTGGTTAGCGGCTGATGCTTGTCCATGGCCTCTTGAAGGGGGATTGCGGCGTTGTTTTCCTTGGTAACGGGGCCGAGCCACGCATCGAGGTCGGCAATACTGACGGGCTCTCCAGCGTCGCGTATGGCACGGAAACGGGCATCAATCTGGTTCTCGACTCTTCCGATATACAAGCTGTTAACGATGCAGAATACACCGGCAATTATAATCAAAATGCTCAGTGTGCCCAGAGCCCCCCTGACGCGAATGGGACCCCCCCTTCTCCGCATACTTACATTTTCAGAAGCCAAGTCGATCTCCTTTGATACTGGTCATCGCTCGTCCCGCATGCCGAAGAGACGAAGTGCCGGTCACAGACCTTCGGCATCACCGGCTGCGCCAATGTGGTGATTCCGCTGCATCACTTGTCCGCGCGCAGCCTCACAGA
>JBAZRU010000024.1:0-20604 GCA_041662805.1 Candidatus Hydrogenedentales bacterium
CCATTGTCGGGGGCAATTTCACGCTCACCGTCGCGGCGGGAATCATGCGAATCACGCCACGGTCCGCGATGCCTCCTTTGTAGTCCTCCTGCTTCGGCCCATCACGAAACTCGAGATAGTCGCGCGCAACGACCGTGAAGTAGGTTTCCGCTTTGCCTTGCTTATACGTCAGCGAGAAGTGGCCGGTCACATCAGGTCGAGCCACCAGTTCTTGAACACTGTAGTTGCTGCGCAGGGCGGCCATCGCGGGATGGTCTGGCGGGGCATTGCCCGGCATCGCGTCAAGCAAGTCCCACTCTTTGCTGCCGAGATACGGGGCCGGTTTTCCTCCCGTCGCATCCGTGATGATGGCGTTCGCGAGCGGCTTGCCCGTGATCGCGTCCACCACTTGCCCAAGGATGGTGAGACCCTGTTTCGGCATTGAAAAGACCAGCTCTTCCGGGCTGTCGGGGGTCACCACTACCGGGTCGAATTTCTGGTCGGCGAGTTGGGCCATGTAGGTGCCCGGATGAATCACGCCTTCTCCGCTACGGAAGACCGCTCTCTCTGGCTCGAACTGCTCCGGGTCCATCCTCACGAACAGAGGCTCCAGTCTGTCTCTGCCTATGGGCCCGTCGTTGTCCACAAACGTGAAGGTATGGAAGTACCCCTTCTCCATTGCGATCACCGCCTCGGATTGCGACGAGACGCGACCCGTCATCGAAGCAAAGTCCCGGCCTTCGGGCGCGAACACCCTGTAGCCGAAAGCCGTGCTTTCAATGGTAGGGCGTTCGAAATTGTGGGATACGAGATACTTCTCCGGAACGAGGGGAAAGGCCCGGAAGCGCCCGTCCGCATCGGTCACTATCCAAAGCTCGGCGTATTCGGCCCACTCCATCGCCGGATTGAGTTTGAGCCGGGCCTTCGCGACGGGCTTGCCGTCCGGACCGATCACCCGGCCTTTCGACGCAAGCTTTGCCTCGGGCGCCTCCTTGTGCACGAGCACTGTCGCCAACGTCTCGCCAAACCCCTCTTTCAGCACGGCCGTGCCGTAGTCGGGGTGGGATACCATCAACTCGACCATCTTGAATGACGTCTCATCGGGAAACACGATGCCGGCTATGCCCTCCGCGTCCGTCGTCCACGGACCCACCTCGGCCAGCGGGGAAGCGGAGGGGGGAGTGGCCGTGGACACCTTCTTCCACCGCGCCGTTACGGTTGCCCCGGCGATGGGTTTCACCAGCGCGTCTATGAAGCGCGGGGCAGCTTGAGAGACTTCCCCGCCCTGTGCCAAATAGGTCCCCGCGCGCACCTCGCGCCACACGCAATGCTGTTCACGAAGCAGGGTGGCCATCTCCGGGTTAATCTGGTCTTCCGGGTCGCCGACGAGGAAGATACTTTCCGGCAACCCCTCGATCCGTGCCGCGGCTTTCCGATCCATATTGGCCTCGACTTGCTGCCAATAGTTTGAGACCATCCTGTAGAAGGGGAACGAAAGGCTTCCCGAGAATCCCGCCGGACGCTGCAGCCCGTCATCTCTCACGCGAATCCCAAGCGCCAGCCGGTACGATTCCGGGATGGCCTCCAACGAATCGTAGACGCGCGCGATTATGAAGTTTGGCTGCAACGCAGGCTCGGTTTGCGCAGCGTTGACCGTATCCTCCGTCGCCTTGCAGATCTCTCCAGGGGTCGGTTGTGCCTGGCCGGTGCTTGGCGACGGCGTCGGGGCGGGTATTGTCTTCCACACGTCGTACATGCGAGCCAGTGCTTCTGCAATCCCTTTCGTCTTTGTGTCGAGCGCATCGGCTGCCCGCGGCATCGCGAGGATCTCGGTCGCCGTCTTTCGGAGCGATCCCAGGTCTGCGGGCGCGTACAGCTTGGCCGCGCCCGCGTTGTCCACCCGCGCCGAATGGCTGGTCTCCAACAGTCGCGACTCACCATCCATACGCCACGCATTTGTTACGTTATCGCTCACGACTTGCAGCAGGGCGATCAAGGCACTGTGCCGCCAACTCAGCGGCCGGGAGTTGGCTACCCGTGGTCCTTCATAGTGGGGAGGGAAGAGCCAGCCGGCCTCCGTGAGTCTGGGCGCTTCCGCCTGCCAGAACGCACGCTCCTTGTCGAGCAGTGCCGCATAGTCGAGACGGAAGGTCTTCCTGTCTGCGTCGCCCAGCGCAGTGTAGACAAAGCTGCGGTACACGTCGTATGACGGCATTTCGTACATGCGCAACAAAGCGGGAATGGTCGCCGGACCCGCGTGCCCAATGACCTGAATCGCCAGTGGGCATGGCGACAAATCGCCCGTATCCACCAATGAGGCTAAGACTTCGCCAACGGCCTTGTCTCCACCCTGCGCCGCGGCATTCTGAATCAGTCTCGATACGCAGTCCGCCGTCCTCTGGCTCGCCAGGTAAGCGTGCGAAGGGTCCGGTTCTGGGTCCAGCAGTGGCTTGAGCGCGCGCAGGCGGCCCCTCGGATCGGCAATCTCCATGGCTACTTCGTATTCGTGTCGATGGCCGATAATCCGGGCTATCTTTTCTTTGAAGTACTCCCACGTCACCGCAGGCCCACGCCCTCCCAGGGAATCGGTCTCGGGCATGGGCTCGAGAGGGCCGGGAATCATTCTGGACCCCAAACCGTAGACCTTGCCCTCGCAAACCCAGCGTACGGAAAACTCGAACGAGGATTCACTCTGAGGTCTCTCGATGAAGCGATGGCCATCTCCTGTCAATAAGAGGAACTGGTCTTGGTGTGTGTCCTTCTCGTTTTCCCTCGCGCGGTTGAGGAATAGGACCGCGGTCGTACCATTTACGAGCTTCAGGTATTGGTTGGTGGCACCATGAGAATCGGAGGCCTCTCGTTTGGGAACCGCCGCATCGAAATCCACAGTCAATCCGCGCAGGGTATCCCTCTCCGTAATCTGTTTCTTGCGTGTTTCGTATTCTTCGCGGGTCATCCCGACGATGGTAGGGATTTCCATGTGCTCGCCTGGTTTGATGGTGCCCGCCAGCGTCTCGACCACCTCAATCGTTTCGCCGACACGCACCACGACGATATCGTCCGCCGTGCGTATCGCATCATCCAGGCTTATCCCCGCACGCAACGCCCCCTCGCCACGCGGAAGAAATGCTGCATAGAGAAGGAACACCACCACCCACGCACGAACTCGGCGCATAGTCCACCTCCAGACTGGATGTCATCTCCACAGGCGATCCACGTCTGGATAATAATACCACGCCACTACGTGTACGTCATTCATCCGTGCACCGGGACCTCCTATTGCCCAGCCAATGTCACCCACCCAAGCCCCTGCCGCAATCTCTCAACGCCGTTGCATCTTCATAGGTTTGCGTCTTCGCGCCTTGCGCCTTCGTGTCCTTGCGCCTTCGTGTCCTTGCGCCTTCGAGCCTTGCGTCTTCGCACCTTGCGCCTTCGTGTCCTTGCGCCTTCGCGCCTTTGCGTCTTTGCGCCTTTGCGTTTACTTCTTTCTTCGGAATCGACGAGAGATTCGAACTCCGCGCGCATTCGCCCCCGCGAGTGCTTCTTTCATCTTGTCAATCTTGTGAATCATGTCGATTCAACTCGCCTCTCTCTTCGGCTCTTTTTGTTCTCCTCCTTTCTCCTCTCTTCTTTCGTGTCGTTCGTGTGTTTTGTGGTTCCCGCTTTTCACTCTTCAGCCGCGCTATCCGTGGTGAAGGCTCTCTTGATTGCAGCTATGCCGCGCTCTGCCCGTCCGTGCCAGTCCGTGTTCGTCCGTACTACAATCCGTCAACTTCGTGGTCTTCTTCGCAGAAGTTCATTCTCTGTACTTTTCTGCGTTCCTCTGCGATCTTTGCGACTCTGCGTTGAGATTGTTCCCACTTTGGTTGCGGCTCTGCTGCCCTGCGTCCGTGCCCGTCCGTGCCACTTTCCAACGGTCTTTCATCCTGTCAATCTTGTGAATCATGTCGATTCAACTCGCCTCTCTCTTCGGCTCCTCTCTTTCTTGCCTCTTCTCTTGCCTCTTCTATTGCCTCTTCTCTTGCCTCTTCTCTTGGCTCTTCTCTCTTGCCTTCTCTTCTCCTCTCTTCTTTCGTGTCGTTCGTGTGTTTCGTGGTTCCTACTCTTCCCTCTTCCCTCTTCACCCGGCCTTCTCCATCAGCCGAATCTGCTCAAACTCATCCACGTACGCCCGCGCCTTCGCGTCTTCATCCCTCCACATCCGCAGGAGCATGTTCTCATACGACGAGTTGCGATACACCGACTCCGGGTCCATGATCGCCTCGACACAATCGGCATCCAGTGAACACGCATCCCGAAGACTGCTCCGCATCTGCTCCGTGTCGTGCGAATATCCTGCCCACATCGCCCGGCCCAAATGCCGCATCGCTTGCGGCGTTGCCAGCGTGGTCGGCGCATCCACGGCCGCCTGGTCCTCCGGCAACAGCGACGTGTCGTGCGACGCGCGCCGCCCGTGTTCCCGAACGATCTCGTCGTTTGGACAGTCCAGATCGAACTCAAGAACCTCAGGGTCTTCTTGCCGGCTCCGTTCCATCGGATCGGCCACCTTGATGTTCGCGATGGCCAGATACCGCCGGTACTCGCTCGATATCCGCAGATACGATTGCAGACACGCGCTCAATCGCGCCGCGCCCGCACGCCCCGTCTCCCCGTTCGCATCCGTGTCCACCATCGGCTCTTGGGCCATCGCCGATGCCGCCCGCGTCATCATCACCTGCAGCAACGCGATCTGATGCGCCAAATGCCGCCGCATCGGGTCCGGCGTCGTCGCCGTTTTCAAATTCGCCATCGTATCCGTCAACGCCGTGTTGTACTGCGCCGTCTCATACGGACAACGCGGCCGTTCCTTCGCGTCCATCTCCGCCACGTCCGCGCCCGCGCACGGACACGACTTCCACATCGGACACTGCTTTCCGCACGTCTGAATCGCCCGCGAATACAACCCGTGGATCACCGCGTTGCGATTGCCTGCCGGCGCGCCCGTCAGGTCGAATCCCCCGTGAAAACGGCACCGCCCATTCTCGTGGCTCGGCGTCAACACGCACGGCGACCCCGTCAAGGTCCGCGCCCCGCAAATCCGCCGCTCCAGCTTTTCCTCCACGCCGTCGATTTCGGCGATCCACGCGTCGTCCCACACACGGCTACACGGCGTTCCAAGTTTCGTGAAGCGAGGACTCTCTTTGGCTTTGGTAACGGTTGCGTTTACGGTTGCGTTTGCATGCGACATGATAGGAACTCCTGGGGTTGAGTTTGGGGTCTGGGGTCTGGGTTTTGGGGTCTAGGGTCTAGGGTCGAGGCGGTAATCAAGGCTGAAGGCCGAAGGCGGTAGGCCGAAGGAAGAAGTCAAAAAGCGCTAGTGGATTGTATCGGTTGGTTTTGTGAGCTGTAACGCTGGCTTCCAGCCGGCTCTTCACCCAAATGCAGGACTTCGTGACTCCCAATTTCGGTTGAAACGAACTACGAGACTGCGGCCTGAGGGATCTGATTTCGTGTTTCTCATTCTCCGAGATCCGAAATCTCAGATTTGAGATCTACGGTCCGAATTCTGAGATCTGAATTCTTCTGATCTGAAATCTGAAATTCCAAATTCCAAATCCAAGACCATCTCGCAATCGCTCGGCTCCAAGCTCACGCATCGTCGCGTCCTTTCGCGACATCCCGCACTCTCTTGCGTCCTAGCTCACGCCTCCTAGCGGCTTCGCGCCTTCGCGGCTTTGCGTTGACTTCCCTCTTCTACCACCGCCGTCCACGGCGGCCATTCCCGCCTCGCCATCGAACCCCTCTACATATAGTGCAACCTTGTTGCACTCAAAAATCCAGAATTCCCCTTATTTTCGCCACTTTTGGCGTCATTTTGCCGCTTTTCCTTCGGGTCCTTCTTCCCTTCCTTTAGGTCCTTTTCGTCCTTTAGGTCCCTCCAGCCCACACCATTCCAAACTCACATAATTCACCTTTTAGTCAATCAAATCACCCTTGTTTCCCAGTCCACCCAGTCCACCGCGTCCACCGAGCCTACCCCACGAAGCCTCGATGAAGTTGGTGCGCGTGTCAGGCGAGCTTGAGAACGAACCGCACTTCGACGTGAGAAAGACGTACCCGATCATTCCCGCGGACGCAGTGCCCGGTCTGTATCCGATGAAGGTGACAGGCAAAGGCATGCTGGGAAGGATGCGATACGTGAAAGGGGAGTATCCCGCGGCGCGCTAATTGGCCAGCGGCGATCTTACACGCCGGATTCGCGGATGTACTCCACGGCGTTGCGGAACACCTGAAGGCCCGCGCCTTCTTCAGGCAGGTCTTCGCGCGTCCAGCGCGGATGGTTGGTCCGATCCACATAGGCCTCGGGATGCGGCATCAGCCCGAAGACGCGCCCCGACGGATCGCAGATGCCCGCGATGTCGTCGATTGCGCCGTTGGGGTTGACGGGAAACTCGCCGCGCGCAGGCGCGCCGTCGAGCCGGCAGTAGCGCAGCGCGACTTGGCCGCTGTCGGCAAGCGCCTTGAGGACGTCGTTGTCGCGCGGGATGAATTTGCCTTCGCCGTGGCGCACGGGCAGTTCGAGACGGTCGATACCTTTCAGCCACACGCATTTCGTATTCGGCGCTTTGGACAGGCAGATCCAACGATTCTCGAAACGCCCGCTGTCGTTTTGCGTCAGCGTGACTTCTTGTTCGAACGCACCGCTTCGCATGGGCAGCATGCCCATCTTCACAAGCACCTGGAAGCCGTTGCAGATCCCGATGACGAGCTTGCCGTCGGCCACGAATTGCTGCAGCGCCTCTCCGAGGCGGTACCGCAGCCGGTTCGCAAAGATCTTCCCCGAGGCGACGTCGTCGCCGAACGAGAAGCCGCCGGGCACGGCGAGGATCTGAAATCGTTCCAGGACTTCGGGGTTTGGAATGACGTCGTTGAGGTGGACGCGCACCGCGTCGGCCCCGGCGCGCTTGAATGCCTCCGTGGTCTCGCCGTCGCAATTGATCCCGAATCCCGTGAGAATGAGCGTTCGAACTGTCTTCTTCATGATTCCCCGTTATCTCTATCCCGCCGTTTGCACAGGCAGACGTGCGGTACTTGGAACACCTGTTGCCCCCCGAATCGTTACCAGCGCAACGGGCGCTGCCACGCCGTCTTCAATTCCGCCAGGGCTACTTCGTCGTTGAACCCGTTCATGCCGCGCAGACGGAACAACTCTTCCGCGATGACGGCGCCAAGCTTCGTAACCGGGCACCCGGTGAGCGCGGCTTCGAATGCGCTTACGTTCTCGGGATGCACCGTGACTACGAAGCGGCTCGCGGATTCGCTGAACATGGCGACAACGTTGCTGTCCACGCCCAAACCCGCGATGTTCACTTCCATGCCGTAGCCGCCGCCGAAGGCCGATTCCGCAAGCGCGACGCCGAGCCCGCCGTCGGAACAGTCGTGGCACGAGGCCACCAAGCCCTTTTGGATGGCGGTGGACAGCTTCTCGTAGAGCGCGCGCGCCTTGGCGGGATCGACGTTGGGCGCGTTCACGCCCAGTTGTCCGCGCAATGCCAGGTATTCGCTGCCGCCCATTTCGTTCTTCGTTTCGCCTACCACGTAGACGAGGTCGCCGGGGCGTTTCACGTCCATCGACACGGCCTTCGTTACGTCGCGAATGATCGCGGCGGCGGTGAACAAGACCGTCGGGGGAATGGAGATCTTGGTGTCGCCGATCTTGTAGTCGTTCTTCATGCTGTCTTTGCCGCTGATGAGCGGGATGCTGTATGCGGTGCACACGTCGTACAACGCTTCGCAGCACCGCACCAACTGCGCGAGCTTGTGTGCGCCGTCGGGCGTCTTTTCACTCTGCACGGGATCGGGCCAGCAGAAGTTGTCGAGTCCCGCGATGAGACCCAGCTCCGCGCCCACGGCGATCAGATTGCGGACGCTCTCGTCGATGGCGTTCGCCATCATCGCGTAGGTGTCGATGTCGCTGTATTTCGGCACAATGCCGCAGGAGATTGCGATGCCGCGCTTGGAGCCCGGCACTGGACGAATGACGCCCGCGTCGCCGGGGCCGTCGTGGTCGATGCCCTGGAACTGCTTCAGCACACTTTGCGCGAGCACTTCGTGGTCGTACATGCGCACGAAGGACTCTTTGCTGCACACGTTCAACGAGCCGAGCACCGCTTTCAGATCTTCGATAAGGCGCGCGCTTTCGACAACCACTTCCGGCTTGAGCTTCGGGGCTTGTGCTTTGGCCTTCAGGTGCATTCTCGGCACGCCGTCGTGGAGGAAATCCATGTCGAGCGCGGCGATCCGCTTGCTTTCGTGGTAGCACTCGAGCAATCCGGAGTTGGTGAACGTGCCCAGCACGGTCGCTTCGACGGCGCGGCGTTTCGCCAAGTCCATGAACGCGGCTTCGTGCTCCGGCGGCACCGAAAGCGTCATGCGCTCCTGCGCTTCGGAGAGGAAAATTTCCCACGGGGCAAGGCCCGGGTACTTAAGCGGTGCGCGATCCAGATGGACTTCCGCGCCGCCCGAGGCCCGCGCCATTTCGCCGATGCTCGACGACAACCCGCCTGCGCCGTCATCGGTGATACACGAGAACAGGCCCAAGTCGCGCGCTTCGATAATGAAGTCCGCCATCTTCTTTTGGGTGATGGCATCGCCGATCTGCACGGCGGTCGCGGGCGATCCTTCGTGCAATTCTTCGGAGGAGAACGTCGCGCCGTGGATGCCGTCTTTGCCGATGCGGCCACCGCACATGACGATGAGGTCGCCGGGGCGCGCGCCCTTTTCGTGGCTCGGCTTGCCGGCGATCAGGGCGGGAATCAAGCCGCCCGTACCGCAAAATACCAAGGGCTTGCCGAGGAAGCGCTCGTGAAACACGATAGCGCCGTTCACATCGGGGATGCCGCTCTGGTTGCCGCCGTCCTTCACGCCCTGATGGACACCGCGCAGCACGCGCCGGGGATGCATAAGCCGCGGCGGGATTTCGCCGTCGTAGAAAGGCGACGCGAAACAAAACACATCGGTGTTGAGGATGCACTTGCACCCCATGCCCGCGCCGAGGATATCGCGGTTGACGCCGACGATACCCGTGATGGCGCCGCCGTAGGGGTCCAACGCGGACGGGCTGTTGTGGGTCTCGACCTTGAGCGAGAAGTTCCACGTGTCGTCGAATTTGATGATGCCCGCGTTGTCGTGAAACACGCTCACGAGCCAACTCACCGTCTTGCTGACTTCGTCGGTGGTGGCCTTGACGTAACTCTTGAACAAGGAGTCGATCTCGCGAGTCTTGCCGTCCTCATCTTCGTAGTCGATCTTCGCGTTGAAGATTTTATGCTTGCAGTGTTCGGACCACGTCTGCGCGAGGATTTCCAGTTCGATATCCGTGGGCGATTCGGGAAGACCCGCCTTCGCGCGCGCCGCTTTGGTTTTGGGATCGCGGTAGTATTCGCGGATCGCTTTCATCTCGTCGAGTTCGAGCGCGAGCATTTTGTCGCGGCTCAGCGATACAAGCGCGGCATCTGCGATTTCGAGATCGACGTTGTGCACGGCCACGTCGCTCCGATCCGTCACGACGGGCAGGCCGAGCAGGGTTTGTCCGTCGAGCAACTTCATCTCGGCGGCGGACTTCACGACCCAGCGTTGGATGAGTTCGTTCGCGAGCAAATCGCGCGCGATGCGCTCGCAGGACTTGGCATTCACGCCGCCTTTGACCGCGTACAGCGTCGATTTGTAGACGGTTTCGTCTTCGTTCAGCGCACGTCCGATGGTGTCCCCGATGCCTTCCGCGGAACTCTTGCCGACGTTGTCCGTCACGCCGGGACGGAACCCGACTTCGATGACGAAATCGTAATCACGCGCAAGCGACGCATCGAGCGTGGACTCCTGGATTATTGGGTCCATAAACAACTCGGTGCGGACGCGGTCGAGCTCTTCCGGCGTAAATGCGCCTACAATGGTGTAGACATCGATCACGCGCACATCGGCGACTTCGAGGGCGAGGTCCTCGGCGATGCGACCGCGCGTTCCCATGCCTGCCGGATCGGGAAGGTCGCGTTTCATGCCGACTTCGATTCGATGCGCGGCGACCGGCGGCGCTGTCTGTTCGCTAACCGGCATAACGAAGACTCCCCGTGTAATTCACTTTGTGATCGCCCGCGACGACGCGCCCGACGACGGTGCCTTCGCCGCCCGCTTGGCTCAGCGTGCGCAAGGCGCGTTCCGCTTCCGCTTCGCTGACGATCACCAGGAATCCCATGCCGAGGTTGAACGTGCGCAGCATCTCGCGCTCTTCCACGTCGCCATGCTCCCGCAAGAATCCGAAGATGTGCGGGACTTCCCACGCGGTGAGATCGATCAACGCGCCCGTGCCCTTCGGCAGCGCGCGCGGGAGGTTGTCCGTGATGCCACCGCCGGTGATGTGCGCCATGCCTTTGATGCTGACGATCTTCATCAGCAGCCGAACCAGCGTCGCGTAGCTGCGGTGCGGTTCGAGCAAGGCTTCGCCGAGGGTCTTTCCCGCTCCCGGTACTTCGAGGTCGCAGGACATCTTGGAGACGTCGAAACAAATCTTGCGCGCCAGGCTGTAGCCGTTGGTGTGAAGGCCGCTTGAGGGCAGGCCGATGATGACGTCGCCCGGCTCGACGGTGGAGCCGTCGACGATGCGTTTGCGGTCGACCACGCCGACGATGGTGCCGGAGATGTCGTATTCGCCTTCGTGATACATGCCCGGCATCTCGGCGGTTTCGCCGCCGATGAGGGCGCACCCCGCGTAGCGGCACCCGATTGTCAGGCCGCGAATGACTTCGACGACGACTTTGGGATCGAGCTTGCCGAAGGCGAGGTAGTCCAGGAAGAACAGCGGTCGCGCGCCTTGGACGAGGATGTCGTTCACGCAATGCGCGACGAGGTCCACGCCGATCGTGTCGTGCTTGTCCATCATGAAGGCGAGTTTGAGCTTGGTGCCCACGCCGTCCACGCTGGAAACCAGGATGGGTTCTTCCATGCCCTTGGTGTCGAGGCTATACATGGCCCCGAAGGTTCCGATGTCGCACAGGACGCGATCATCGAAGGTCTTGTTCACCATATCTTTAATTTGTCGGATGGCTTCGTCGGCGGCGTCGATATTTACGCCTGCGTCCTTGTAACTCAGCCGAGTCTTCTTTTCGCTCATTGCTCACTCCAAACGGTTCTTTTCACAGCCTGGAGAGTACGATACGGGCCGGGCATATATAATGCAAATGAAATGATTTAATATATGGTATAAGGAAATCTTATTGAGCGGAGACGAAGTATGACACTTGACAGTCTGCGATGTTTTTGCGCGGTGGTGGACACGGGCAGTTTTCGCGCCGCGGCCGAGCGGGTGCTCCGTTCGCAACCCGCCGTGAGCCAACAGGTGAAGACGCTGGAGCGCGAAGTGGGCCACGTGCTGCTGGAACGGGCCACGTGCAAGATGACGCCGTCCGGGGTGGCGTTGTATGCCCGCGCGAGCCGCCTGTTGGCCGATGCCGATGCGTTGGCGCGGGAGCTGCGCGATTTCGACGAGTCGCGCGTGCGGGAGTTGCGTTTGGGCACGAGCGACACGACGGCGCTGTATGTGCTTCCGCCGATCGTGCGCCAGTTTGCGCGGGCGTTGCCGCAGACGCGGCTGGTGATCGTGAACCGGCCGACGGAAGCCGTGGCGGATCAGGTGGTGCGCGGAGAACTCGACCTTGGCATCGTGACATTGCCGGTGCGGCGCGCGGAGCTGGAGGAACAGGAACTGTTCAAGCAGAACCTGGCGCTCGTTGTGCCAAAGCAGAGCACGATCGGCAAGCGCAAGCGAGTCAGCTTGCAGGACTTGAAAGACGAATCGTTTCTTTTGTTGGACGAACACACGCGGACGGGCATGCTGCTCCGCGAGCATTTCCGGGCTCAATCGTTCGAGCCGCAAATTGTGTTGGACAGCGGGAGCTTCGAGGTGATTAAGCGGTACGTCGCGGAGGGGATTGGGATATCGTTTCTGCCGCGCAACGTGATCTCACAGGCGGATCGCTTGCTCACGACGGTGCACGTGTCGGGACTTCCGCAAGTGACGATTGGGGTGATACGGCGGAGGGGGGCCTACAAGACGTTTGCGGAGAAGGCGTTTAGGGATCTTTTGGGGTAGAGCGGGGAGATAGACGGGATGGACGATATGGACGGCAAGGACAGCACGGATTGCGTGAGTTCGATCTTGCGGGGTTGGCTGCGGAGGCCGTTTGAACGTTTAGGGGAGCGGTGTTACCGTAGTTGGCAGGTTGGGGAATTCGGGCAGAATCGAGGAAGTATATGAATATCCTTGTGTTTCTCGCGATAGCGATCGGCGCGTTTGCGGTGGCTCAACGGGTGTACGGAGCGTATGTCGCTCGACAGCTTGGCGTGGATGCGTCGCGACCGACGCCGGCATTCGTACAGAATGACGGGCGCGATTTCGTGCCGTCGAAGCGTCACGTGGTGTTTGCCCACCATTTTTCGGCCATCGCGGGGGCTGGGCCCATACTCGGGCCGACCATGGCCATTCTCTACGGATTCGTGCCGGCGTGGTTGTGGGTCGTGTTGGGAGGTATCTTTATCGGGGCGGTGCATGATTTCACGTCCATGTTCGTGTCCGCGCGCGAAAACGGAAAGTCGCTGGCCGAAGTAGCGCGGCAGACCATGGGAAAGCCGGGCGCCTTCCTTTTCATCTTATTCACGACCACGATGATCATGCTGGTCAACGCGGCTTTCTTGAGCGCGGTGACGACCTCGCTCACCTCCGTCTGGCCCATCGAACGGCTCGCGCTCTCGCCGGATCAAACGTTTCTCAAGACGATCATTAAGGACGGCGTGATAATGGGACGGATCGGGGGAATCGCGTCAACGTCGGTCGTGATCATCACCCTGTTCTCGCCCATCCTGGGGTGGCTCATGTTCAAACGCGGACTGTCGAAGGCGCCAGCCTATCTGCTGGCCTTCACCGTGTGCGCGAGTTCGATTCTCGTCGGCATCTACCACCCAATCATCATGTCCTCGACGGCATGGCTCGTGCTGATATCGGTCTATGTGCTCTTCGCATCGGGGACGCCGGTTTGGGCGATCCTGCAGCCACGCGATTTCATCAACGTGCAGATTCTCTATGCGGGCATTGGTTTGCTTGTGGTATCAATCTTCGTGGCGGGAGGCCAGGGCACCACGTTAACGATGCCGGCGTTCAACGTCGAGGAGGGCGTGAAGAACCTGGGATTCCTGTGGCCGATGATGTTTATCACGATCGCGTGCGGAGCGATTTCGGGGTTTCACTCGTTGGTGAGCAGCGGGACGACCGTGAAGCAAATTTCGTGCGAGACGGACGCGCGGGCAATTGGGTTCAATGCCATGCTGCTCGAATCGCTGTTGGCGGTGTGCGTGCTGATCGCGGTGGGGGTTGGCCTCTCCTACGGCGACTACAAGAGCATCGTGTGGACCGTAGCGGAGGGTGAGAAGTCGAATCCGATTCTGGCATTCAGCCTTGCGTCGGGGCACTTGTATCACAATGCACTGGGGATTCCCGTCGCATTGGGGACCGTGTTCGGCGTGTTGCTCGTGGAAGGTTTTGTGATCACGACGCTGGACGCGGCGGTGCGTCTGAATCGGTATTTGTTCGAAGAACTCTGGGCGATGCTCTTCACGGAGACGCCGAAACTGCTTCGTCACGCGTGGGTGAACTCGGGGCTGGCCGTTGTGTGCATGTTGGTGTTGAGCTACTCGAACGCGTTTACGGCATTGTGGCCGGCATTCGGGGCGGCGAACCAATTGCTCGCGGCGCTCAGTCTGATCGTGGTGACGGTTTGGTTGCTGATGAAAGGGCGCAAGTACATGTTTGCGCTCGTGCCGGCGGTCTTCATGATCGCGACGACATTTGCCTCGGTGGGCATCTTGCTGCGCATGTATCTTCAGAAGGGGCAGTACACGCTTGCCTTGTTTGCGGTGTTGATGCTGGCGTTGTCGGTTGGGGTGATCACGCTGGCGATCACGAAGGTGGTGGTGCCAGCGGTGAGGAGGCGGTTGGTGAAGGAGACGGGGAGCTGAAGGACTGCAAGGACCTAAAGGACCGCAAAGACACCAAGAACCTATAAGGCCCAAAGACTTCCGGAAATCTCAGAGGCGCTTTGCTCAGGGTTCCGAGATGAAGCCGTGGTAACGGCCCATCCAGTAGGGCAGCAAATAGGCAGCGCCGTCGTCTTCGATGCGGGGGTCGCCACCGCTGCTGGCCTCATAGGGGTCAGCATTCCACTTGGCAAAGGTGCGCTCGTCGGCGGGAAGCACGCGCGTGAGGATGGGCTTATCGAGTTGGTTCACCATTGGCGCAAGCTGGACATCCGCACGGTCACTGTTGTTGATCACCCATTGACGCCGGTCTGTCGGAAGTTGGCGCAGGTTTTCGACGGCCCCTTGAAGGTCGGCCTGATTCGGCTCGACGGTAGCGTACACGAAGGTGTAGAAGCTGGAGTTTTCGGGGGCCACGACCATGTAGTGCCTGCGCAACCCCGCGACAAGGGCATTGCGGATGGCGGGGTCCTTCTCGATTTGGATAATCGGATACCACACCACAAAGCCGAGCTGGTCGTCCGAATGGTTGTTGTCGTCGGGGAAGACGCGCTTCGTCAACAACGCGTTGCTC
Organism: Candidatus Hydrogenedentales bacterium; assembly: GCA_041662805.1. Lineage (GTDB taxonomy): Bacteria > Hydrogenedentota > Hydrogenedentia > Hydrogenedentales > SLHB01 > JAIBAQ01. Next base: position 14,615 of record JBAZRU010000024.1, read on the forward strand.
AGGTACCCGTGTTCGAGAATCAGCTTGCGGTAGTGATCGAGGTACTTGGGGTCGCCGGTGATGTAATGCGTGACACGAAGAAACGAGAGCATCTGCAGGGAATTGAGGCTGCATTCGAGAAAGTTGGAGCCGGTGTCATTAACGGCCTTCGGATCCCAGAACCCCCATCTTGTGCGTTTGCCGGTCCAGTCGATTAGCTGGTAATCATTCGCCAGGAGGTAGTCCATGAGGGCGCGCACCTGCTTTTCGAGCAATTCCCGCTCGGCGGGATCGTGTTGCGCGATGTGTTCGAAGTAGGTGTAGAACGCGAAGTAGTGGCCATCGATCTCGTCGCTGGAGGTGTCGCTCTTCCACAGTAGTTTGCCGTCGGGCGTCTCGCGCCACTGCTCGTCCTTGTTCGGGCGCTGGTCGATGGGCACGACGCTGCGGGCGACCAATCCGGGCGTGCCGGAAGCGTTCTGCAGCATGTAGAGGGCGTGCATGCTTTCGCGGGCGGATTGCTTGGCGGCTTCGTCTTTGGTTGCGCCGTAGCAAAGCGCCATGGCCGCGACGTGATAAGACGTCCACAGACCGTCGTTGTCGTTGTCGTCGAAGCGATGCGACGTGGGATTCTCGGCATCGTCGAGTATGCACTCGGCCACCATGCCCAACCTGCGGTGGCGTTCACCGACGCGTTGCTCGATAGTTTTGGCCCGTTCAAGCAGGGTCGTGGTTTTGATATCGATGCGGCCAATGCCGGCGGAGGTCAGTGTGTAGACAGTCTTCGCGTCGGGGCTGACCGCGATGGCGAGGACGTGGTCGTCGGACAAGTAGCGCTTGCCAGCGCGGAAGAACCACTGGCGGCCTTCTTCGTAGGAACGGTATTGAGTCAGACCTCGGGTTGTGCCGATCCACAGGTGGTCGTTAGCATCGACTACGATATCCGTGACGTCTTCGCAGGGCAATCCATTCTTGCCGGTGATTGCAACCCATGTGCCATCGGGTTGCCGCTTGCTGAGGCCGATGGGCGTGCCTACCCAGAGCGCGCCCTTCGAGTCCGCGGCGAGCGCGGTGATCGTGGTCGCCAAGGGGCCTTCGACGCCGTAGTGCTCGTGATACTTCATGCCGCCGTCTTTGGAGACTTCGTAGAGTCCTTGCCCGGTTCCGAGCCACCATGTGCTGCCCGCCTTTGCGACGCCGGACACGGTTCCCTTCAGTATGGGGTTCTGAAGCAGGGGCTGAATCTCCGAGATGCGCGGCAGCGCGCGCATGGCTTCGCGCGGCGTAATGGAACCGAGGGAGCCGACGGCAGGGCCAACCTGCCATGCGCCCGAGTCATCGAGACGAAACGCGCCGTTCGCGCCCAATGCGACGAGCCCGCCTTGGCCGTCGAAGGAGATGCCTTCGGCCGGCGCTTGGGGTTGCGGAACGTTGAAGACCCGGACATGTTCTTCAAAGGGAGGGACGACGATCGGCAATTGCCAGGGGGCCGCGTCCAAACCGCGATAGCAATGCTCCCCTGATTCCAGCGGCGGAACGACATTGGCCAAGGGAGGCTTCGCGCCCTGGAGTACGTCGACCGGGTCCGCAGAAGCAACTAACGCGGAAAACCCTACAAGCAGGCATGAGCATACGATCGACACGGCACGTGTCCTTTCCTGTGAGAGCTAGACCGCCTTGGCGACCTGCGCGACTATCGGTCCAGCCTTATTGCGCTGGGGGCGGAGTCTCCCCGGTCGCTGGCGCGGACGCTGGAGCCGGCGTTTCCGGGGTCTGGCCCACGGGTACCGACAGATTCAGCTTGGGAACGTCCATCTGCTCCTCCGGAGAAGCGGGGACAGCAGACGCGGCGTCCGCCGGAGCGGGTTCGGCAGGGGGCGGAGGCGCGAGTTCGGGATGGGCTTTGGCGAGCCGGTCGACGGCGGCTTGCGCATCTTCCGCGGCATGCGACCCGAAGAAGACGGTGGAGACTTCGCGATAGGCGTCCATCGCTTCTTTGAACCGGCCGCGGGCTTCTTCGACGCGGCCGATGTTCAACGACTGTCTGCGTGCCGCAAAGCTCTTGGGCCATTTCGCGGTGACTTCGCGGAAGTACGCAATCGCGGCGTCGGGATCGCCCTTTTGCTCTGCGATGAAACCGAGGCCTTCGACAGCGTCGGCAACATTTTCGGAATCGGGGAATTGGGTGCGGACTTTCTCAAATACCAGCTTGGCTTTGTCGTAGTCCTGGCCCTGGAAGGCGGCTTCGCCGAGCATGTAGTTGATCTCGGCGTGAATGGGGGTGCGACCGTCGGCAAGGGGTTCGAGGGCCGCGACGAGCTTTGTAGGTTCGTATTCTTTGAGGGCTTGGGCTAATTGCGTCAGCAAATCGCGCTTGGAGGACATCGAGTGTCCGCGGTAGACGAGGCCGAGCACGAAACACAGGACGATGAACAGGGCGGCTCCGGCGTACAGGGCAGGGTTTTCTTTTACCTGCTCTACAAACGAGGCCCAATCGCTCTTTGCGACTTTATGGTCGTCGAACAGCGACTTTACGACTTTCTTTTTCTTTGGATCCTGGGCCATTGCCGTAACTTGCTCCTTACCACATTCCGGTTATTGAACGCGCGACCATTCGGATATTTGCCATTCGCCGCCGTTTTTTTCCAAGTAGATATTCACTTGTCCCTGCATATTGAGCGGTGGGTTCCGATCCGGGTTGAACGACTCGGCGCGCAGTCCGAAGGTCTCCACGACACGGGCTCTGGTTCCCTGAACGAACACGCGAGGCGGCACGCGCGTAACACGAATCTCCTTGTAGTTCTTGAAGAACTCGTTCAAGTAATTCTGCACGCCCTGGTAGTCCATTCCTTCCGGATCGGTGTAGCTTCGCGAGATATGGGCGAGCACTTTGTAGATCCTGCGGGTCTGGACTCCTTGATGGATGTCGTTCAGCACCGTGGCAATCTGATCCTCGTCGCTGACCTTCTGGCCGGTAATGCCCGTGATTTCCTGGGGCATTTCGGCTTCGCATCCGGCGAAGACCGCCGTCAGGAGAAGGGCCGTGCTTGCGAGGAGCAGCCTTGTCATTGGGCGCCGTCCGGCGTCATGGTCAGGATGAGTTGACGGCCACCCGCGGCCATGCCGAGATCGCGGATTTCGACTTTGAGTTTCTTGCCGGGTTTGTTGAAGCTCAGCTCGATGACGCTGGCCTCGATGGTATTGGTCAGTCTCCAGTCCGTGGCTGGGCACTCGCGGATGTAGAAATTCGCCAGTTCGTTGGGCTTGGACTTGGTCATGTAGACCATGCGCCCGACCTGGAACGATTTGTCCTCGTAGACGAAGGTGCGCTCCATGTCGGCCTTGACGCCCGTGGGCAAGGGCACGTCGGGAAAGCGCTGCTGGGCCGACAGGGTCAGCCCCTGCTGCGGCGGGGCCGGCTCGACGCCTTGGGGCGGGGCCGGTTCCAAGGTCGCGCCATCCAACTGGGCAGGCGGGCTGCTATTCCGCATAAACGGATTGTTGATAGTCTCGCACGAAGTGAACAGGAACCCGGCAGCAAGGGTCAGGCAAATCAGCCGACCCGTCGCCATGCAGTGAGCATAGGTTCGACGCTTCATTGAAGTCCCCTTTCCGCGCGTTGCCGCGCCAATGCTACTGTGTCCCCCGCACAAACAATTTCCCATAACCACACGACCGCCCCATGGCGTTGCCGCTCCGCACAAAGACAGTACGGCGTTGCGCTCAAACCATTTAATGAATGTACGCCGCCGCGGGAAAGTTGCACGAAACGTGTCATACGATACTTGCTGACGGCGGACGGGTCAAGTCGGAATCGCCGGGGGGGGGAAGACGGTTGGTTGTGGGCCGGGGAATGGGACGAATAGGACGGATGGGACCGATAGGTCCAATGAGTGGGGACGCCCTCCGAGAAGAATTGGCGTGTGGTTGCATGCATGGGAGAGTTCGGCTACCGTCGAGTGCATTGGATGATCCGAAAGGCTCTGGGGGGATAAGTGCTATGAAATGGGTCACGAATGGTTTGCGGGCGTGGGTAGGTTGCGCGGTGCTGGTTTGCGGGATACACGCGGAGGCGGCGGTGTATTACGTGTCCGGTTCGGGGTCGGACGAAAACGCGGGGACCTCGCAGGATGCGCCGTGGTTGACACTGGCCAAGGTGAATGGAACGGCCTTTGCACCGGGAGACCAGGTCTTGCTTCGGCGCGGAGACGTGTGGCGGGGGCAGTTGGTTCCGCGCACGTCGGGCGAGGAAGGCGCGCCCATCGTCTTCGGTGCGTACGGCGAAGGCGAGAAGCCGCTGATACTCGGCTCCGTGCAGAAGAACCGCCCCGAGGACTGGGTGGACTTGGGGGGGAACATTTGGACAACGGTCAATCCGCAGGCGAATGGACCGGAGCGCTTGGCGGGAGACATGCGCTTTCACTCGGAAGGCGCGGCCGAGGCACGGTTCAAAGCAACGCCGGGCGGTTGTGTCGTGGAGTGTGGGAAGTCCGGTGAGCGCGGGTCGGATATCCAAGTCTTTTCACAACGATTTGCCGTAGAGGCATGGAAACTGTACCGGCTTGCGTTCACGGCCAAGGGGTCGAAGCCTTTTGATATGACGCCGCCGAGGTTGTTCAAGGACGGGCCGCCTTGGACGTCGTTCGAAGAGCAGCGGAATACCGAGCCTATTCACGTTGCGGAAGAGGCTCGCGAGTTTGTGCTGTATTACCGGGCGACCGCCGAGGCGGCGGACGCGCGGATGGGCTTCATGCTTGGCGGGGCGGTGCCCACGGAGGCGACGTTCGTGGTGGAGAAGATGAGCCTCGTCGAGTGCGAAGGCGGCGAATACCTTGACCGGGACGTGGGCAACATCATTTTCGACGACGAGAAGTCGTGCGGCGTGAAGGTGTGGGAAAAGGCCGATCTCGACGCGCAGGACGAGTATTGGTACGACGAGAACGGGCGCGTGGTGTGCGTGTATTCGGTGGGGAATCCGTCGACGGTGCACACGAATATCGAGTGCGCGTTGCGGCGGCATCTCATCGATCAGACCGGGCGCGGGTACATGACGTACGAAAATCTGGCGTTCAAGTACGGGGCGGCGCACGGGGTGGGCGGGGCGAATACGCACCACATCATCGTGCGCGGGTGCGACTTCGGGTACATCGGCGGCGGCGATCAGATGGGCGGAGAGAAGACGGTGCGATTCGGCAACGGGGTGGAATTCTGGGCGAACGCGCACGATTGCCTGGTGGAACAGTGCCGGTTGTGGGAGGTCTACGACGCGGCGTTGACGAACCAGAGCAACGCGCCGGGTACGAAGCAGTACAACCTCGTGTATCGGAACAACGTGATTTGGAATTGCGAGTATTCGTTCGAGTATTGGAACAGGCCCGAGGATTCGGAGACGTATGACGTGGTGTTCGAGAACAACACGTGCGTCAACGCGGGGCACGGGTGGGGGCATGCGCAACGGCAAGACCCGAACGGGAGGCAGCTTTGCTTCTACTCGAACCCGGCGCAGACACGCAACTTGATTGTGCGGAACAACATCTTCTACGAGGCGTCGACGCTGGCGTTGTATCTCAAAGGGTGGACGGATGTGGGGCGCGCAGGGGTGACGCTGGAGAATAACTGCTGGTATCAGGAGCAGGGCAACATGATCGGGATTGAGGACACGAGCTACACGATGGCGCAGTTCGCGGAGTATCAGGCCGCGACGGGGAAAGACGCGGGGTCTATCGTTGCGAAGCCGGTGTTTCGCGACGCGGCGGCGCATGATTTCCGGTTGGCGGAAGGGTCGCCGGGGATCGACGCGGGTAAGGCGACGGAGGTGAAGATGGATTTCGATGGGAAGGCGAGGGATGGGAAGATGGATATGGGGGCGTTTGAGTTCTGAGGGGCGAGGGTGGATAGGGCGTGGACGAGGTGGACGTGGTGGACGTGGTGGACGTGGTGGACGTGGTGGACGAGGTGGACGAGGTGGACGCGGTGGACGCGGTGGACGCGGTGGACGTGGTGGACGTGGT